>PKDJ01000348.1 GCA_002862545.1 Pseudomonadota bacterium | reverse complement strand
CGTAATCCGGAAAGCATGCACGGTAAGTCCGGCTCGGGCCTGCGGGCCGTGGCCATCGCCGCCCAGCAGATCGCGCTCGGCGACGCCCGGATCGTGGTCGCCGGCGGTCAGGAGAGCATGAGCCAGGCTCCGCACGCCCAGAACCTGCGCAACGGCCAGAAGATGGGCGACCTGGCGCTGATCGACACCATGATCCGCGACGGGCTGTGGGATGCCTTCAACGGCTATCACATGGGCCAGACGGCCGAGAATATCGCCGAGCGGTTCGCCATCAGCCGGGGCGATCAGGATGCCTTCGCCGTGGCCAGCCAGAACAAGGCAGAAGCCGCTCAGAAGGCCGGCCGGTTCACGGACGAGATCGTGCCGGTCCAGACCCGCGTCTTCAAGAACGGCGGCTGGCACGACATCACTGTCGACACCGACGAGGGGCCACGAGCAGGCTCGACCCTCGAGAAGCTCGCCAAGCTGCGCTCGCCCTTCAAGGCGGGCGGCTCGGTGACCGCAGCGAGCTCGTCGCAGGTGTCGGACGGTGCCGCCGCGACGGTGCTGATGGCGCGTGATGCAGCCGAGGCCAAGGGCTTGCCCATCCTCGGCGTCATCAAGAGCTTCCAGGTCGTCGGCGTCCCGCCCGAGATCATGGGCGTCGGTCCAAAGTTTGCCATTCCGAAGGCGCTCGAGGCAGCCGGCCTCACCGTGGACGACATCGATGTCTTCGAGGTGAACGAGGCCTTCGCGAGTCAGGCGCTCTACTGCTCGCGCGAGCTTGGCATCCCCGACGAGAAGCTGAACCCCAACGGCGGTGCGATTGCACTCGGCCACCCCCTCGGCTGCACAGGCGCGCGCATGACGGCGACGCTCCTGCACGAGCTCAAGCGGCGCAACGCTCGCTACGGCGTCGTGTCGATGTGCATTGGAGGCGGAATGGGCGCCGCAGCCGTGTTCGAGAACCCCGACGCCGCCTAAGTCGCCTACCCGGCCCCTCCGGCGGCGTTAGACGCACCGACCGGAGGGACCGTGGAGTTCGATGTCTCACGCAGTGTGACGGAGGCCTGGAAGGTGTGGATCGCAGGGGGTGGCATCCTGCTCCTCACCCTGTGGCCACTCCTGCGGGACCGACGCGTCCGCTCCGGACTGCTCCTGCTGCTGACCGTGTTCTCCTGCTGGAACTACGCTCGCTGGGGCACGAAGTCCGTCACCGAGCGCCTCGATACCTACGATCTCGTTCACTACTACCTGAACGCGAAGTACTTTGAGGAGCTCGGATACTACGACTTGTATCCGGCGATCATTCTCGCCGATCACGAGAATGAAGGCCCGTGGTTCAAGAAGGCCGGCGACACCTACATGGCCCAGGACGAGGCTGGACACACCCTGCGTCCCCTCACCCACGCGCTCGCTCGAGGACAGCAGGTCAAGGCGGAGCAGTTCACGCCAGAGCGCTGGGAGGCGTTCACCCACGACGCCCTGCACCTTCAGCGCTCCTACAAGCGAGAGTGGAGCGACAAGCTCTGGCGACAGATGATCATGGACCATGGGTTCAACGGCACCACCGTGTGGACCATGCTCGCCCAGCCGCTCACCGTGGTGCCCGTCGAGTACATCAAGTGGCTGTGCCACATCGATCTCGTGCTCCTCGGTCTGATGAGCGGACTGATCGTCTGGGCCTACGGGCTCGACACAGCGCTCTGGCTGGTCCTCTTTCTCACCGTCACCTACTCCTTGAGGTGGCCGACCGTGACGTGGGTGTACCTCCGCTACGACTGGGTACTCGCGCTCGTGGGTGCGATGGCGTTCATCAAGAAGGGGCACCCACTGATCGGCGGGCTCCTCTCGGGTTGGGCTGCCGCGCTGCGCTTCTTCCCTGCGATGTGGATGTGGGGACCGTTCGCGAAGGGCGTGGCCGGTCTGACCCGACGCGTGGTGCACAAGCCACTCCTGCTGCTCGCGGCTGGCTTCCTCATTGCAGCTGGCCTTCTGCAGGGCGCAGCCGTGGCGCGCTACGGCACTGAGCCCGTGCAGGTGCACTTCGAGAACATGCTCGACCACAATCGCCCCGAGCAGCTCTCCAGTCGACGCATCGGCCTCGCCCTGGCGCTCACCTACGACGGCAACCTGAAGCCGAAGCTCCTCACGAAGGAGCGGAAGCTCGTGATCAAGGAGCAGAAGCCACTGCGCTATGGCCTCGCCTTGCTCTTCATGCTCGTGATGGGCTGGGGCCTCCGGAGCTCCCCCGACGACGAGGCCTACGGATTCGGCTTCCTACCCTTCTTCCTGCTGACGACCGCGAGCTACTACTACTACGTCGCCCGCGCGACGCTGGCGGTCCTGCACGCATCCGACCTCGACAAGCTCCGAAACCGAGTGGGGCTCACCCTGCTGTTGGCCATGGAGGTCTTCTGCAACTGGGCCGAGGGCACCTACCCGGGACACCGCTCGTTCTTGATCAGCTGGCTTGCCTGGCTCCTCTGCGCCTACGCCATCACTATGTGTGCTTGGGTCCTCGTCGAGGCCTGGCAGGCAGAGCGCGACGAGTCAGCCAACGCGGCGGCCTAGTCACCCGTCTCGACGATTCGCTGGTAGATGTCGTCGTAGGCATCGGTGAAGCGAATGTCGTGGTCGGTGAGGTTGTCCCGCCAAGCCAGCTCATTGTTCGCGTCGAGGACCACGAGGTCGCGCCAGCTCGCAAGCCAGCTGCTCCAGACCTTGTCGTCCTCGGTGTCCTGAAGCCACGGCAGATCGCGTCCATCTGTGATCAGCGGGTTCGACGCCTCCTTCCCGATGGCGTTGATGCCGATGATCTCGATGGCGTGGCCATCCGATGCAAGCTGCTCTCGCATGCGGTCCAGCTCGCTGAAGTTGGACTGGCACAGCGGACAGTCGGCGTGACCGAAGTACCAGACGCTGACCTCACCGAGCTTGTCCCGAGGCGAGACCACGTCACCGAAGGACGGTGAGGTCGGGTTCACGTCCTCCAGAGAAAAGTCCGGCGCCTCGTCGAGCTCCACTGCGACTGGCCGCTGCACCTCGGCACAGGCCCCCAGCAGCAACAGCGCTCCACAGACTGCTCGCATCCCCGCCTCCACACCAGAGGCGTAACGCATGCTGCTTCGCCAGACGGCGCGCAGCGCTACAGGATGCCGAGCGCTGCGTGGGCCGCAGCGAGTCTCGCCACGGGAACGCGGTACGGGGAGCAGCTGACGTAGTCCAGGCCCGCTCGATGGAAGAAGCCGACTCCGACAGGGTCGCCACCATGCTCGCCGCAGATCCCCACCTTCAGGTGGGCCTTGGCCGCGCGTCCCTTCTCGGTGCCGAGCGAGACCAGCTGGCCGACACCCTCCCGATCGAACACCGCGAGGGGCGACTCGCCCATCACCCCTTCCCTCTGGTAGTCCGGGAAGAACTTGCCCATGTCGTCTCGCGACAGGCCATAGACGAGCTGCGTGAGGTCGTTGGTACCAAAGGAGAAGAAGTCCGCATGCGTCGCGATCCGGTCGGCGAGCAGTGCTGCACGGGGGAGCTCGATCATGGTCCCGATCTTGTACTCCGGACCGGCGCCGTACTCCGCGATGACCTGCTCCGCAGTCTCCACCACGAGGGCCCGCACACGCTCGAGCTCGGCCTCGAGACCGACCAGCGGCACCATGATCTCGGGAAGGACCTCGATGCCCTCGCGGGTCAGCTCGCAGGCCGCCTCGAAGATCGCGCGAACCTGGGTTCGGTAGACCTCTGGGCTGGTCACGCCGACGCGGACCCCCCGGTGACCGAGCATGGGGTTCGCCTCATGAAGCTGCTCCAGGCGAGAGCGCAGCGCCTCGGCACGCACGCCGAGGTCTTGGGCCACATCCGAGACATCCGCCTCACGCTGCGGCAGGAACTCGTGCAGCGGTGGATCCAGCAAGCGGATGGTCACGGGCAGGCCGTCCATCGCCACGAACAGATCGCGGAACATGCTGCGCTGAATGGGCAGGATGTCGTTCAGGGCTCGCTGTCGGGCCCGAGGGTCGTCGGCGACGATCATCCGCCGGATTGCACGCAGCGCGTCCGCCTGGAAGAACATGTGCTCCGTGCGGCAGAGGCCGATGCCGACGGCGCCGAGCTGCCGTGCTCGCTCCGCATCCGCACCGGTGTCGGCGTTGGCTCGAACAGCGAGCCGCGACACGCCGTCGGCCCACGTGAGCAGCTTGGCCATCGCGCCCGCATCCGTCGAGGGCGCGATCATGTCGACCTGCCCCTCCATCACCTCGCCAGTGCTCCCGTCGATGGTGATCCAGTCACCCTTCCGAATGACGGAATCGCCGGCGTAGAACAGCTCGCGCGTGTAGTCGACCTGGATGTCCGTGCATCCGACGACACAGGGCTTGCCCATGCCGCGAGCGACGACTGCCGCGTGGGAGGTCTGCCCGCCGCGCGCCGTGAGGACGCCCTGCGCGACGGTCATGCCCTGAATGTCCTCGGGTGAGGTCTCGAGACGCACCAGGATGGTCGGCTCGTCGCGGTCGAACCACTCCTGGCACTCCAGGCTGTCGAACACCACCCGACCGGTGGCCGCTCCCGGCGAGGCATCGAGCCCGCGTGCGATGACGTGCCGCTTGGCATCTGGACTGATGACGGGGCGCAGCACGAGCTCGAGGCTCCGCGGATCGATTCGCTTCAGCGCCGCATCGCTGTCGATCACACCTTCCTCGACCAGATCGACGACGATCTGGACCGCCGCCAGCGCGGTGCGCTTGCCCGCCCTCGTCTGAAGGAGGAAGAGCTTCCCGCGCTCGATGGTGAACTCGATGTCCTGCATGTCGTTCAGGTGGGACTCGAGACGCCCTCGCACGTCCTGGAGCTGCGCGAAGACCTCGGGCATGACCGCCGCGAGGCTCTCGTCCGTGCCCTCGAGAGGGAACGGCGTGCGGTGGCCTGCGACCACGTCCTCACCCTGAGCGTTCGGCAGCCACTCCCCGAAGAGTCCACGGGCGCCGGTCTTCGGGTCGCGGGTGAAGGCCACTCCCGTGCCTGATGCGTCGCCCATGTTGCCGAACACCATGGCCTGCACGTTGACAGCCGTCCCGGCATCATCCGGGATATTATTGGTCTTTCGGTAGTACCGGGCTCGGTGACTGTTGTACGAGCGGAACACGGCCCCGATCGCGTGGCTGAGCTGGTCCTGCGGGTCCTCTGGGAAGGTGTGACCGTGCCCCTCCATCACGCCCTTGAGGACCTCGCAGAGCTCGCGCAGGATCTCGGGCGTGTCTTCGGTGACACCCCGCTCACGCCGGAAGCGCTCCTCCGCACGAGAGAACCGCGTGTAGTGGATACCAAGGACCACGTCGCCGAACATCGTGATGAAGCGCCGGTAGCTGTCCCAAGCGAAGAGGGGCTCACCGGACTGCTCCGCGAGAGCCCCGACGGTGTCGTCGTTGAGGCCCAGGTTGAGCACGGTGTCCATCATGCCCGGCATGGAGACCGCAGCCCCCGAGCGTACAGAGACGAAGAGCGGGTTGCTCATGTCGCCAAGACGCTTGCCCGTGGCCGCCTCCAGACTGGCGATCGCCTCACCCAGCTGGGGCCGCAGCCCCTCAGGCCACTGCTCACCGTTCTCGAAGAACCAGGTGCAGGCACTCGTGGTGATGGTGAATCCCGGAGGCACGGGCAGGCCGAGGTTCGTCATCTCGGCGAGACCGGCACCCTTGCCACCTAGGAGTGACTTCATCTCTCCGGAGCCGTCGGCCTGGCCGTCGGCAAAGCGGTAGATCCATTGAGTTGCGCTCATCGGAAACCTCGGGACGGAGCAGTGCGGTCTCGCCGCGGCTGGCGGCCTGACCAGGAAGCGCGTCTAGCGCGTTGAGATTCGCGAGAAGTCGGCGAGTCCGAGGAACAGGCGACCCACGCGTAGCAAGAGGCCCTTGCGGACCGCTCGCTCTGCCGGGTCGTCGGACTCCACCATCACGTCATCGAAGAAGCCCGCAACGGGCGCCTGGAGCGTGAGAATGCGTGCCAGTGCAGCGTCGAAGTCGAGCTCGGCCAGGGCCGCCCGAATGTCGCCTTCAGCGGCATCGATGGCGTCGAACAAGGCCCTCTCGGCATCGAGCGTGAGCGCGTCCCGCGCGGGTGCGGGGTCGCTCGCGTCGCGGGTGATGTTGAGCACGCGCTTGAACGTCTGCATGATCCTCACGAACTCATCGTGGCCCGCGATGGACTTCAGGGCGTCCACCTTTGCGCGGAGCACCACGAGGTCGTCGCCCGGGGCGGCCAGCACCGCATCGACGAGGTCGCCCGAGGCTCCCGCGCCCACCTGTGCAGCCCGGAACCGTGCCTGCACGAAGTCGACGAGCTCGGCCACGAGAGCATCACGACCCGTGGGTGTGGACTCCATGCCGCGGGCCTTCGTGTAGCGCTCGAAGCCCTCGGGTGAGGCCACGACCGCAGCATGTAGTGCATCCACTGCAGCCTCGACCAGCTCGGTCAGCTGGAGGCGAACACCCCGCTCGACCAGCGTGTTGACGACCCCCAGCGCCGCGCGGCGCAGCCCCTGCGGATCGCCGCCCTTCGGCTGCATACCGACAGCGAAGCAGCCAACCAGCGTGTCGAGACGATCGGCCAGCGCCACGGCCGCCCCAGCGGCAGAGTCCGCCACCTCGTCATCGGCGAAGCGCGGATGGTAGTGCTCCTCGATCGCCGCCGCGACCTCGTCAGACTCCCCACCTGCAGCAGCGTAGAGCCGCCCCATGTGGCCCTGTAGCTCGGGGAACTCGCCGACCATCTGCGTGACCAGGTCGGCCTTACAGAGCTCACCGGCACGCCGCGCCACCTCCGGGTCGGCCCCAACCCGTGGGGCGAGCGTTGACGCCAGCTCGGCCACACGAGCCTGCTTGGCGGCCATCGTGCCCAGCCCTCGGATCCAGCGCATGCGAGCAAGCTCGGGCGTGTAGGCCGACAGGGGCTGCTTCTTGTCTTCGGCGAGGAAGAACTTGGCGTCGTCGAAGCGTGCTCGAATCACCGCCGCGTTGCCGGCTGCGACCGTCTCACCGTGCCCCCCGGGGTTGTTCGAGATGGTCACGAAGCGGTTGGTGAGCGCGCCCTGCCGAGTGAGTGGAAAGTAGCGCTGGTGGTGCTTCATCGTCTCGATCAGCAGACGCGAGGGCAGCGCGAGCAGCTCCTCGTCGAACGCACCCACGACGAGCGTAGGCGCCTCGACCAGATGCAGGACCTCCTCCAGCAGGTCGGGCTCGTCGACGGGATCGGCTCCCTCGGCTGCGGAGGCCTCGGCCAGCTGCTGCGTGATCGTCGCGCGACGCACCTCGAGGTCTGGCTCGACCCACCGCTCTCTCAGTCCTGCGAGCCAGCTCGCCTCATCCACGAAGTCGAACTCCCCGTCGGTGGCCAGGCGATGTCCGACCGTCGTGGCGCCTACCGCGACACCGGCCGCCTCCCCTCCGACGCAGGTGCCCGCGAAGAGGGCATTCACGCGGTGGATGGGGCGTGCCCAGCGAAGGCCGCCGCTGCCCCACTCCATGGACTTGGGAAACGCGATGCCCGTGATCACCGCGCCGAGACCTGCACGGAGGAGGTCGACCGTTCGCTCGCCCCCCTCCACGACACGGGCCGCGATGACCTTGCCCTTCTTGCCGTCCACGATCTCCAGCGCGGCGGGGTCGATGCCCTTGCCACGCGCAAAACCGATAGCCGCGCGAGTGGGGACGCCGTCCTTGAAGGAGCGGTCGGCAGGCGGGCCCGTCACCAGCTTCTCGCTGCGGGGCCGCGCTGCTGCCACGTCGTCGATCGCCACCGCGAGCCGCCGTGGGGTCGCATACGTGCGGACATCACCGTGCTCTGTCTCGCCGAGAAGCCCGACCACCCCATCCCTCAGCGCCGCTAGCGTGGAGCGGACGAAGCGTGCGGGCAACTCCTCGCACACGACCTCGACGAACACGGCACCCCGCTCCACCTCGGGCGGCACCTGCGGAGCCGCCAGGGTCTTCGCGCGGCCCGGAGCTGCAGGCGCATCTGGCTGCGAGGCCGCCCAGACCTCGGCGCACCGGCAGGCCAGCTCCCGTATGCGTCGAATGTACTGCGCCCGCTCCGCCACGGAGATGGCGCCCCGAGCGTCGAGGAGGTTGAAGGCATGGCTGGTCGCGATCGCCTGGTCGTAGGCCGGCAGCGGCAGCTCAAGGTCGCACAGGCGGCCACACTCCGCGAAGGACCGATTGAAGAGCTCGAACAGCGTCGGCACGTCAGCGTGTTCGAAGTTGTACTTCGACTGCTCGACCTCATTGCGGTGGAACACATCCCCGTAGGTCACACCGTCGACCCAGGTGAGGTCGTACACCCTGTCGACCTTCTGAAGCGCCATGGTGAGGCGCTCAAGCCCGTAGGTGATCTCCGCCGGTACGGGAGAGCAGGCAACACCGCCGACCTGCTGGAAGTAGGTAAACTGCGACACCTCGAGCCCGTTCAGCCAGACCTCCCAGCCCAGCCCCCAAGCGCCGAGTGTCGGGCTCTCCCAGTTGTCCTCGACGAAGCGCACGTCGTTCGCCGCGAGGTCGATGCCGATGGCCTCGAGGGAGCCCAGGTAGAGATCCTGGATGTCCGCCGGCGAGGGCTTCATGATGACCTGGTACTGGTAGTAGTGACCCAGGCGGTTCGGGTTCTCGCCGTATCGAGCGTCGCCCGGCCGGCGGGAAGGCTGCACGTAGGCGCAGTTCCACGCAGACGGTCCGAGACTCCGCAGCACGGTGGCGGGGTGGAAGGTGCCCGCGCCCATCATCATGTCGTGCGGCTGAAGGAGGACACAGCCCTGCTCGCCCCAGTAGCGCTGGAGAGTGAGGATGACGTCCTGGAAGTGCATGCTTCGCTCCGGCCTTTCCCGCGATGGATGCTATCGTGGCGCACAGGACCGAGTAGGCACCCACCCAGCCCTCTTGAGCCTCCGCGGGAGGCGAAGCGGCTATGCGATCGATGCGCGCTCGGCAACCGCTCGGCCGGTTATGCAGCGGGTCCGTGATGTGGCACCGGCGCACCATGCCCTCTGCAGGGTAGGTTGTCCGGGGACTGGAGGACGAATGGACGGCATCGTGCGGCTGACGCTGGTGCTCATGGCGGGTGGCTGCGGCTCTGCCGACAAGGGCGGCCCCGACCCCACCGAAGACACGAGCAGCGTCGCGTCAGAGGTCCAGATCGACTTCGTCTCGTCGGTCGACGCTGGGAAGGTCGAGGGCGACATCGACGCGGAGGCCGTGCGTGCACACGAGATCGCGGAGACCCTCTCCGCCTCGGTGGCGCTCCTCACGGCGGACGTCAACGTGCAGGCGCTGCTCAACACCGACAATGGCTCGAGCGACAACGTGAGCCTGAAGCCCCCCTGCTGGGGCTACGTCGGTGTCACCCGGCCCACCGAGATCACGATGGACTACACGTCGTGCTTCGACTTCGGCATCGAGGGCGGCGCCTTCGTTCGAGATCACCCGTCGGGTCCCGTCTTGTTCGACTTCAAGAACCTGAAGATCGGTGGGCGCGAGGTGGTGGGCACCTTGGCACTCCAGGCCCTCGACGCGCCGAATGGCTGGCGCGTCTACGAGAGTGACAGCATCACACCGACGCTCGACAACCGCGTCCCCTTGGGCGTCACCGTGGGTGGCTACACCAGCGGCGCTCGCTTCGAGGGCTCCGCCGAGCTCGACCTCGCTGGCCCGAGCCCGCTGGAGGTCAGCACCTGGTGGCAGTGGGGCTCGATCACCATCGAGGATGCGTACGGCGCCGTTGAGGTGCTCCAGGGTGCAGGGGACGCCGCCGAGGTCGATCCGTCGGCAAAGCCCGACCGAGCGACCGCCGCCGGCGTGCCCGTGAACTGGCTCACGTGCCGCTGTCCCACCAGCGGTGCTCTCAGCTACGACGCGACGTGGACGGCCACACAGGTCGAGGTCGACATCGACGACCTCAAGGTCACGGAGGATGACTTCGACGACCCCACGATCCTGGTCGATGTGGAGCTCCCCGTCTCCGCGACGGCGAGCCTCGTCGCGGAGGGCTGCGGCGAGTGGGTCGCCGACTGGCCCATCAGCGGCGACCTCGTCCACACCATCACCGGACAGCAGCTCTTCTCGTTGATCGAGGTCCAGTGCAACACTCGCGCGATCGAAGACGAGGTGCACTGCGCGGCGCTCCTCGACGCTGCGAGTGCGCTCGAGACGGTCGACATTCGCATCGGCGAGTCGAAGCTCAGCAACCAGGCCTCTAGGGCACTGGAGCAGGCCATCGACAGCGGGTTCTGTCAGGTGCCCGCGTAAGGAGCGATCCGGCGGTTCAGCTGTTGCGTGCGTGCAGCAGCGCGAGCCCGCGGAGCGTCAGGTGCTGGTCCACCGTGTCGATCGTCGGGCACTCGGGTGCGATGAGGCTCGCCAGGCCGCCCGTCGCCACGACCCTCGCCTCTCCATCCAGCTCGTCTCGACAGCGACGCGCTAGGCTGTCCACCATGCCGGCGTAGCCCCAGTAGAGGCCCGACTGCATCGCGTGCCGCGTGTTGGTTCCAATCGGTGACGGGGGCCGTGCGACCTCGACCCGCGGCAGCTGTGCCGTGCGCTCGAAGAGAGCTTCCTCGCTGATGCGCAGCCCGGGGGCAATTGCGCCGCCCACGTACTCACCGCGCTTGTTCACGCAGTCGAACGTCGTCGCCGTGCCGAAGTCGACGATGACGATCGACCCCGACCACGCGTCGACGGCGGCCACCGCATTGACGATGCGATCGGCGCCGATCTCACGGGGGTTGTCCGTCCGCACACGAATACCGGTCCGGAGCCGACGACCCACGACCAGGGAGTCGACGGAGAGGTAGCGGCGGCAGGCCTTCTGGACCGTGTAGACCAGCGACGGCACCACGCTGGCGCAGATTGCACCATGCAGGTCGTCCGCGGTGACCCCCCGGTGCTCCAAGAGCTGCACCAACAGCAGGCCGAGCTCGTCTGTGCTCCATGGAAGCGTGCGGATGCGGATTGTGGTGGACACGTCGGTGCCGTCCATCACGCCGATCACGGTGTGGGAGTTGCCCACGTCCAGAGCCAGCAGCATCACCAGCTCACGAGGCCGGCCGCGCCATCGACACCCGCGCCGCCATCGGAGTCACCCGCAGCGCCGCCCGAGCCGCCGGCGCCCCCCGAGCCACCCTCACCCGAGAAGAGCTCGTTGGTTCCTACTGCGTAGTCCGGTCCTGGTGTGACCCCGACCGCAAGCACCGCGTAGCTCGGACCGCCAGCCCCTCCGCCGGCTCCGCCGCCCTCTCCGCCATCACCGCCGTCACCACCGTCTCCGCCGTCCTGGCCGCACCACGCCTCGTAGGAGTCCTTCGCCCCACGGGTTCCGCCGACACCACCGCGCCCGCCGAGCCCACCGTCTCCTCCGACGCCGCCGTCGCCACCGTCGTCCGCCTGAATCACGTTGCCCTCGAGCACGGGGAGCGGCCCGGGAGAGCTGTAGTAGAGGACGATGCCCAGGGACGCCCCACCACCCGTTCCGGCCGTTCCGCTTCCGCCTGCGCAGCCACCGGCTCCGCCACCCCCACCCGTGCCTCCGAGGTGGTCTAGGGGCTCACAGGCCGTGGCCTCAGCCCCACTGCCGGTGCCGCCGCCACCGCCACCACCGCCGTGCTCTCCGACATCGCCATCGACGCCCGGCGAGGCAGACCAGCCGCCAGCACCGAGCGGGGCGAGCCGTCCGAGTACCGCCACCCCACCGCGACCGCCCAGGCCGTCAGAGCCAGAGCCACCACGGGCGCCATCGACCCCACTGTTCCAGCACACGTCGATGAAGCAGGCGCAGCCAACCCCGGCCAGATCGAAGTCGATCTGCACGTCACAGCGCCCACTGCCACCCTCTCCGCCGAGACCAATGGGTGAGCCATCGACGCCGTCCGGTTGATCCGCACCGACGCTCGGGCAGCTTGCCTCGCCCCCATCGCCACCGGAGGTGTCTGTGTCTCCGCAGAATCCAGCAGCACCCGTACCTCCGCCCGGCAGCCCGAAGCACGAGGTCGTCTCGCCACTCGCTCCAGCTCGCCCATCGTCTCCGTCGACGCCGTCCTCACCGTCGTCGCCGTCCTCACCATCCCGACCGATGTCGGCGACGAGCACGTTGTTGGAGATGACCAGCTGGTCCGAGGCATCCTCGATCCACAGGGCGATCGAGGGACTCCCGGGCGTTCGATCATTGACGCCCAGCACGTCGAACCCGTCGAACGTCGTAGGAGACGTGATGTCCATGGCTGTGACCGTCGGACTGCCACCGGCGCCCTCGATGGCGCTGACGAAGACATCCGGGTCGCGGGACTCGAACCCGAGGTCGTAGCCCCCGAAGACCGAGACACCATCCGCGAGGACGATCTCTTCGTCATAGGACCCCACCGCGACGCGAACGAAGGCGATGCCCTCGGCGAACGCCAGATCGATGCCCTCCTGGAGTGACGAGAGCGGTTCGTCTACTGAACCAGACGCTCCAGGAGCACCGAGGAAGGCCGAGACGTGGATGGCATCGCGCGGATCACCGTCGAGACCATCGCAGTCTGAGTCGACGCCGTCGAAGGGCTCGTCGTCTACCGAGATGAACTCACACTCGCACCCGTCGTCGGGAAGGCCATTCACGTCGAAGAAGCCCGGCAGACACTCGTACGCGCACTCGGGGATGAGAGGCGCGGGGTCGCACAGCGAGGCGGCATTCGGGAACACCACCTCCGAGCAGTCGTTGCCGCACCCGCCGCAGTGTTCCTCGAGGACGTACCGCCCTCCGACTCGGAAGGGATCATCTGGGGTGCCGTCGCAGTCCTGGTCGACAAAGTCGCAGATCTCAGGAGCGCCCGGGTAGACGGCTGGATCGTCATCGTCGCAGTCGCCGTCACAGGCCGGGACTCCGTCGCCATCGAGGTCCTCGAAGACATCCTCGTCGATCTCGCCGTCGCAGTCGTTGTCGAGACCATCACAGAGCTCTGGCGCGCCCGGATAGCGGGCCGCCGTCGTGTCGTCGCAGTCGACACAAGCTGGCGCGCCGTCACCGTCCGCGTCGTCCTCCTCGTCGGCACCGATGAGCCCGTCGCAGTCGTCGTCGATGCCGTTGCAGAGCTCTTCGGCCCCGGGGAACACGTCAGCCTCGGCGTCGTCGCAGTCGAGACAGGCGACGAAGCCGTCACCATCGCCGTCGGTGACCTCGTCCGGCGGGAGCTCCCCGTCACAGTCATTGTCGAGCCCATCACAGAGCTCTGGAGCCCCCGGGTACGTCAGGGCGTCGAGGTCGTCACACTCTTCACAGGCGACGAAGCCGTCCCCGTCCACGTCATCGCTCTCGGCTGCGGGCAGCACTCCGTCACAGTCGTTGTCGATGCCGTCACAGAGCTCGTCGGCACCGGGATAGGTCAGCGCATCGGCGTCGTCACACTCGTCGCACGCCGCGAACCCATCGCCGTCGCCATCCCGCTCTTCCTCGGCGAGCTCGCCGTCACAGTCGTCGTCCCGACCGTTGCAGAGCTCCGGCGCCCCTGGGTACACCTCGCTGTCGTTGTCGTCGCAGTCGCCGTCGCACACGGCGAGACCGTCGCCGTCGAGGTCGAAGCCGTCGTCCGAGCGGCCGTCGCAGTCGTTGTCGATGCCGTCGCAGAGCTCGGGCGCCCCTGGGTAGGCTGTGGGATCCGCGTCATTGCAGTCTCCGTCGCACAGCAGCACCCCGTCGCCGTCCCCATCGACCTCGCCACCGGGGACGCGACCATCACAGTCGTTGTCGATGCCATCGCAGAGCTCCTCCGCCCCCGGGTAGACATCCGGCCGCTCGTTGTCGCAGTCGCCATCGCAGACGTCGAAGCCATCTCCGTCGAGATCCTCGTAGACCCCCTCGTCGATCTCGCCGTCGCAGTCGTTGTCGATGCCGTCACAGGCCTCCGGCGCTCCCGGGTAGACACTGGCGACCCCGTCATCGCAGTCGCCTGCACAGCTCGCGAACCCGTCACCGTCGAGGTCCTGCTCCACGAGCGGAATCACGCCGTCGCAGTCCCCATCGAGACCGTCACAGCGCTCTTCGGCCCCTGGGAAGCGTGAGGGGTCCCGCGGCGCACAGTCGCCCTCGCACTCCGCGAAGCCATCCCCGTCGGTGTCGCGCTCGGTCCGCGGCACCTCGCCATCGCAGTCGTTGTCGAGACCATCACAGATCTCCTCGAGCCCGGGGGCCCGCTCTGCGAGCTGGTCGTCGCAGTCGCCCTGGCACTCCGAGAAGCCATCACCGTCGAGGTCGAGCTCGTCCGCGGGGACCTCGCCATCGCAGTCGGTGTCGCGCCCGTCGCACAGTTCCTCGGCCCCAGGGTAGACGCCAGGGTCGGTGTCGTCACAGTCGTCGCCACCGCAGTCCTCGGCGAGGGCCCCGTCACCGTCGAGGTCACACCCCTCCCCCACGACGACCGTCAGTGGCACCTCGAGCACCTCACGCGTCGTAGCCGGCTCGAGCGCCGGGGCACAGCCGGCGCCATCGACCGGCATCGCCTCGGTCGTGACCACGAGGACGGCCTCGTACAGACCGGGGGGCGTCTCGGTCGGAACCACACCGGTCAAGACCTCGATCCGGGCGACATCGCCCGTTGCGAGGACTCCCGCAGGAGGCTCACCCGGTGTCGACAGCCAGGAGGGCCCGTCCAGCTCCACCGAGACCAGCGTGACGGGAAGCGCTCCGGCATTCGACACCGAGACCGCCAGGCGCTGCTGCGGCCCGCTCGAGCCTGCATCGACAGCGCCGAGATGCGCCTGCTCGGGCGTCACACGAACCCCGGGCTCGATCATGACGGCGTCGCGGCAGGCGCCGAGCACCAGCCACCCCGCTACCGCAAACGTCCACAGCCCCACTTTGTGCATGACATCCACCCCACTGAATCCTACCGCACACGCCCCTCGCCCGGGACCTGTCGTGACGTTTCCCGTCTTCCGTCGCTCGCAGGCCGCGCTACGCTTTGTTCAGTCGGAGGATGGATGGTCTGCCTGCTCGGCCTGGCCCTTCTCGTCACGAGCATCAGCACAGCCGCCGGGCCACAGTCCGCCTACACCGGGCCAACGCCGGCGACGCTCGACCTGCTGCGTGTCACGGAGGACGGTCCACGAATCTACGTCCAGGCTGCCCTCCCAGGCGGTCACGTCGGCGTGTTCCTCGTCGACACTGGGGCCGACATCTCCGTACTCACCGAGGCCGCAGCGCAGGCCGCCGGTCTGGAGATCGTGCGGGGCTGGGGACAGGTGCAGGGCCTCTCTGGCTCTGTGTCGACCGACGGGGCCGTCTTGCCCTGGGTTGAGCTCGGCGGCGTGCGGGTTCCCGACATCTCGGTAGCCGTCAACGTTCCCGGTGTGGGAGACACCGCTCACTTCATGCCGACAGATGGCATCCTCGGCAACAACGTCTGGTCCCGGTTCGTCCTGGAGCTCGACTATCCTGCCGACCTGATGGTCCTGCACGAGCCAGGCACCATGCGTCGCCCGCGAGGTGCCGCGCCACTGATGTTCGACGGGCATCACCTGTACACCCCTCTCACCCTGCGCACGGGCGGTGACGCTGCGATCGAGGACACCGTCATCGCCCAGCTCGACACGGGCGCCGGCGAGCTCTTGATGTGCAACGCCACCGGTGCGCGCTTCGAGGACGCCACCACCGAGGGGCTGGAGCCCGTCCGAGGCATCGGTGCCTCGGAGACCCTGCCACCCTTCCGCTTCCTGCAGATGACCCGTCGCATCCCGGTGTCATCAGCCGAGCTGGGGGGCAGGCGGCTGAAGCTTGACGCCCAAGCACGCTGGGTGGGCTTCGACGACCTCTCTCTCGACAGCTGCCCATCCGGCTTCCGCGCGCTGATGGGGCATCAGTACCTGTCAGAGAGCCGAGTGCTCCTCGACTACCAGGGGGGCTGGGTACATCTCGGCAAGAGCCGACGACCACCCCGACTCCTCAATGGCCATGGTGTCCTCTACGACCAGGACCTGGACCAGTACGGCGAGAGTTCGTCCCGGAACTTGCATCGCGCAAAGCTCTTGCTCGGCGAAGAGCGCGAGGAGGAGGCGGTCTCTGCGCTGGAGGCGTTCCTCGACTCGGAGGCTGCGCCCCACGAGCTTGGAGAGGCACGCGTGCTCCTCGCACGTCTCCACCGCCTCCGAGGCCGACTCGACGCCGCCTGGGACACCCTCGAGCCCATGACGCCTGCAGATCTCGTCGAGCACGGACAGCTCACGGCGTCGGTGAATGGCCTCGCCTTCGACGCGCGGGTCGACGAGGCGGTTGCCTTGGCCGAGGAGGCTGTCGTCAGCAGGCCCGACGACGGCTGGAGCCACGTGGCACTCGCAGACGCCAAGCTGCACGCGGGCGATCCCGCGAGTGCGCGAGATGCGCTCCTCACCGCCGCTCGCCTCGAGCAGTACCCGGACGCCCACCTCATCCGGCGTGCTCGGGTCTCGCTCGCCGTCGGCGACCGGCTCGGCAGCATGGCGCACATCCGGAAGCTGCTGCAGCTGTACCCTCACGAGGGGCAGTTCATCTGGTTCTACGCTCTGTTGGTCGAGGACGATGCCGAGGCGACGACCTTCCGAGCCGACCTAGAAGCCGCCATGGCCCGGCTGCACCCCTTCACCCGCCCCTACGACTTCCTGGTCGCTGCCTACCAGGTGCTCGGGGACCAGGAGCTCGCGGAGGCGTGGATGACCAAGGGCATGGAGGAGCACTGCGAGCCGATGGAGGCGAGCCCTCTCCTCGACAACTGCCTTGCTTGGTACTGGTCGCTGGCAGGCCTCAATCCCGACGCGGCTCTCGAGCGCATCGAGCGCGCCTTGAGCGAGACCGGCGACAGACCCGACTTTCTCGACACGAAGGCGATGGTTCACGTCGCGCGCGAAGAGTTCCAACTGGCGAGAGACGCCTCCCTGCGAGCGGCCCGACTCTCTCCCGAAGATCCCTACATGCTCTGGCAGGCCGAGCGGATCGGACAGCTGACGACCACGTCTCGTTAGTCCCCTGCTCGGGCCGCCGAGTTGACTCGATGTGCAAATGTGTCCATGCTTCGCCATTCGGAGCGTCAACACTTGGCCGACCTCGACCCCATTCGAATCTCAAAGACGATGGCCTTCCTGCTGCGTCATCGGCCGGACGTCGGAGGCCT
>PKDJ01000224.1 GCA_002862545.1 Pseudomonadota bacterium | reverse complement strand
CAAGCCCCCCCGGATCGCCCGCGCCGTCGGCTGAGAGCGTGCCGTCGATCACCACGCGCGAAGCGTAGAGCTCCACCGTCGCGGTGGTGACGGTGACAGTCGCGTCGACCGGAATCGTCACGGTGCCCAGGTTGGTCAGCACACCCCCGAGGGTGTCGCCGTCGACGAGCTCGAGATCGTCACCGCCGTAGTCGCCGTCGACGTAGTCGGTGGCGAGAGCGGGCTCGAGCAACAGCAGGAGAGTGAAGAGGATCATGGCAGGCGGAGGATACCTGCCGCGATGCCCGAGCGGGAACTCAGGCCACGTCTTCTCGGAGCCACGCCGCGATTCGCTCGACCGTCCAGTCCGGCGCATCGACCGTCAGGGCGTGCCCAGCAGACGGATGACGCTCGATCGTCGCCCCCAGATGCTGGGCCAAGCGCTCGGAGCAGCTCGCACTGACGAAGTGATCGTTGGGGCAGGACAGCACCAGCACGCGCTGCGTCAGGCTCGCAGGAGCCCGAAACCGGGAGGCCGCTGCGATCTGCCGGACGACCGTCGAGCGCCCCATGCGGCGGTCCTCAGCCAGAGCGGCCCACTCCGGTGCGACCCGCTCGCGCGCAGCCGGGTCGTTGGAGATCAGCTCCAGAACCGACTGCTCACGGCGCAGCGCATCGGGCTCGCGCATGCTCGACACGAGCTTCCGCAGCGCAGCTGGACGGAGGCGCTCCAGCGGCCGGCCGACGTTGGCTGCGCTGGTGTTGGCGAGGACGACGTGATCGAAGTCGTCCGGGTGCTCGGCCGCCCACTGCATGGCGATCATGCCCCCGAAGGAGATGCCGAACACGACCCGGGAGCCCGGGGGTGCGGTCGGCCGCCACCGTCGACGCATGTCGGCGACGATCCGGCGAAGGCTCGTCGGAGCCCGCTGGTGATGCTCCGTACCGACGCCCGGTGGATCGAGGGCGAGCGGACGCGCCTCGGGCAGCTGCGCCCGGAGCCGCTCACCGAAGTCACCCCAGTGTCGCGACTCTCGACCCATCCCCCGGATGAGCACCACGTCCATCCCGCCTCCTCCGCCGTCCCTAGCAGGTTCAGGGTTGCGACCCAAGGAGCGGGCGTACCTCAGCCGAAGATCAGCAGCAGCACCGCGAGCACCCCACCGATCACGGTGCCGAGCCCCAGAGCCAGCGCCAGGCTGGTGGAGCCTGCGAGGAACCACACCGCGTAGTCGCGCTGCCCTTCCTCCTCCTCGACCGGTGGAGAGTCACCGTGCAGCCGAGCCTGCTCCCGCAGTGCCGCCGCGAAGGAGGCCGCGTCGGGCCAGCGCTCGTGGGGTTCCTTGGCCAGCGCACGCTGAACAACGGCGTCGAGCTCCGGCGAGGCCTCGGGGACGGGAGGGGGAGGCTGCTTCAGGTGTGCCTCGAGCAGCCGCAGCTGATCGCCCCGCTCCTTCCAGAGTGGTCGCCCAGCGAGAATGCCCCACGCGACCACGCCGAGGGCGTAGACATCCGAGCGGGCGTCGACCTCGTGCCCCATGCACTGCTCGGGCGACATGTACCGGGGCGTGCCGATCATCTTCACGCCGATGGTGATGGCGTCTGCAGCATCCAGGACCTTGACCACGCCAAAGTCAGCCACCTTCGCCACCGGCGCGGCCTCGGTGCCCCCCACCAGGATGTTGGCCGGCTTCAGGTCACGGTGCACCAGCCCATGGTCGTGCGCATGAGCCAGGCCCTCGGCGATCTGGGCGAGCACACGCAGGCGCAGAGCCCGAGATGGACGACGCTCACCGAGCCAGCGCCCCAGGGTGGGCCCCGACACGTACTCCATGGCCAGCCAGGGGCGACGCTCGGAGGCCCCCATAGGCGAGCACCCGCACGACGTGGGGATGCGCGAGCTTGGCCATCGCCGCGGCCTCTCGGAGGAAGCGCTCCTTGGCTCCGACCCCGTCCGTGTCCCCCTTGCTGAGATCGGGCTTGAGGGCCTTGAGCGCGCGCTCCTCCCCGGTGCTGATGTCCTCGACCAGGAAGACCTGCGCGGCAGCGCCCTCGCCCAGCTCCCGGATCATCCGGTACCGCCTGCTGGACTCGACGACGGACTGTCCAGGCCCTCTGGCCATTCACCCTCCGGTCGCGCGAGCCTACCCCACCACGTCGCCCACTCCGCTATCCTTGCCTCGGGAGGACGGATGCGTCGGCTGTGGGTCGGATGTGTGATGCTGCTCGGCTGCCAGGAGTTCGCCCTGGTGACCGGCAAGCGCGACGCCGCGGACGTCGCCGCAGACGCCAGCGGGCCCGATTTTGGCTTTGGCGACCCACCTGACTGGGAGACCTGCCGTGCGGGCTGGATCGCCGACTACACGAACCTCACCGGCGACCACCCCGACATCCGCGACGAGGCCATCGCCCCGGACGACCCCGGCGCGCTCGACTGGTGGAGCCGCTCGGACTTCCAAGACTTCGACGCCTCCCTCGACTTCGGGCCCTCGTGGTGGCCGATCGACGAGGGACTGACCGGCGACCCCGAGCACTTCGCCGTGCGCTGGCGCACATGGATGCGGGTGTGGTCGGCCACGGAGCTCGAGGTCGTCTTTGGCGCGGTGGGCGACGGCTGGATGCTCGTGAACGAGCAGCCCACCCTCCACGTGACCCACGAGGCCTTCGAGCCCGAGAGCTTCACCATCGAGCTCCAGCCGGGCCAGATGCCCGTCGACGTGCGCTACGGCCACCGCGGTGGAGACAGCGGCTTCCGGTGGCGGGTCGTCAGCGGCGATGTGTCGCTCTGCTACCCCGAGTTCTGAGCCGCTTCCGCGATCCCAGGCGAGCAGTCCACGGCGTCGCGGCAACTCAGGGATGAGGCAAGCCGACAGGCGCCTCCCCGCGTCACTCCCGACGCGGGCTCTGAGGAGGTCCGCATGGTTCGCGCGCTCTTGATTTCCGTCCTCGCAGCCGGCTGCAGCCACGTCCGCATCGACGATGCTCACCTCGAGGCCTCGGCGGCCGATCTCGGCGACGCGGCGGAGCGACTCGTCCAGACCCGCTCCGGTGGGGACATCGATGGTCCCGTGGCCGCAGTCGAGGAGGCGCTCGTGGCGCTGGCGCTCGGCCATGACGCCTGGGTAGACACACGGCGGATCCCGCGAGACCACCCGCTCCGCGAGCCGGACACCGACGGCACTGGCCTCGCCTGGCGCGCCGGACACCTCCGCGGCACGCAGATCGACGACGACGCACGGCTCACGAGCGACCTCCGCTACCAGGGGCGGCGCACCGTCGACGTGCCCACAGGCGAAGATCCCGCCGGTGTCTGCATCGGGGAGTGGTCGAGCGCACAGACCGTCGACTGCCTCCCGCTGCTCGACCAGGGACTCGCTCTCACCCAGTCCCTCGACGACGGGGTCATCACGGTGTCGGCCGACTTCGGCATCACCCTGGACGGCGAGGGCTGCGCCGCTGGAGGGGTGGTCGACGTCACGTACCGCCTGCAGCCCACTGTGGGCACGGCCCGACGCGGCTTCGTGCAGGCCGGGTACCAGGGCTGCGGCGCCGCACGGGTGTTCACCATCCGCGGAGAGCCCCGGAAGTGACGCTCACGGATCGCCGTAGACCCACCGGTAGGCCATGGTGAAGCCGAGCACGCGTCGGACGTAGCGGCGGGTCTCGGTGTAGCCGATGGCCTCGGCGAACACATCGGCCTCGGGGGCCTCGTCGAAGGAGGCGACCCAGCGACGAACCGCCGCCTCGCCGCCGTTGTAGGCCGCGATCGCCGCGGGCAGCGACGTGCCCTGCAGGACGCCCTCCAGCGCCTGCGCCTTCAGGCCCAGCTCGGCCGTGCCCAGTGAGGCATTGTAGGGCGCGCTGTACAGATCGACCGGGTCATAGGCGCGGTCGCCATAGAGCTCGGCGTGCACCCGACCGGCCTCCTTGGGCATCAGCTGCATCAGCCCGCGAGCCCCTGCGATGGAGGTCACCGAGGGGTCGAGGGCGGACTCGGCCGTCATGATGCCGTAGGGCACCAGCGGATCGAGGCCGAAGCGCTCGGCGACGGCTGAGACGATGCCGGACTCGGGCCGCGGCGTGCACACCTGCTGAGCCACCGCATCGCCGCCCTTCCAGGGCTTGCTGCAGTAGGGACCCGCCAGGCGCTTCGCCGCGCGGTAGTCCCCGACGGCGAGCAGCGCATGCGCCGCCGCAAGCGCCCCGGACCGCCCAGAGGCCGCTGCACGCTTGGTGATCGGCGCCAGCTCGGAGCGGGCAGCAGCCCGGAGTCCCACCGCGGAGAGCGCCTCAGCGCGCACGATCTCCGAGCGACGCGCGAGGTCCGCGGGCCAGGGCGGTGCGGCGGCCACGGCCTGCGCCGGGAAGTGCCGCCCCGTGCGCTCGGCCGCCAGCCAGGCGTAGCCGCTGGTCGGATAGCGGTCGACGATGGCAGCGAGGGCCGCGTCGTCGCCCGCAGAGCGCGCGATCCAGTAGGCCGCACCCGGAGCGAGCGAAGAGCTGGGCCGCTCGCGAATCAGGCGCTGCCAGCCTGCGACGGCGTCGTCCCGACGGCCGAGGAGCCAGGCCGCCCGCGCCCGAAACCACAGGGTCGACTCCAGGAAGCCCGAGGTCGGGTAGCGCTCGAGGTGAGCATCGAAGGCCACGATGGCCGCCTCGAGATCCCCGTCGTCGTAGGGCAGGTAGCCGAGCTTGTAGCTGGCTTCGTCGCCCCGAGCGTGGCCTGGGTGCTGGGCGAGCAGCCGGCGATAGATGGTGGCCGCGGCAGCGTAGTCCCCTGTGCGGCTGATGCCGAGCGCGTAGTGGTAGAGCGCCTCGGGAGCACCGGACGCCGCCTCGGGCGCGCCGAGGACCGCCCGGAAGCGCGCCGTGGCCTCGGGGTAGTCGCGTCCACGGAAGGCCGCGAAGGCCCGCGTCACCGGACCCCAGGTTCCCGGAGCGACGGCCTCGACAGCGTCCATCAGCTTCCGGGCCTCGCCGTGCTGGTGGGCGGCCTTCAGGGCCTTCACCCGCTCCTTCGCTGCGGCGAGGGTCTCAGCATCCGCCAGGTCGGTGACGGGCTTGCCCCGAGCGGCGAGGGCAGCGGCAGCGCGGTCGTCCACGTCGCCCTTCACGTTCGTGGACCACGCCGTCCGCCACACACCGATGGCGGGGCCAGCGCGCCCGACACCGTCCGCCGCCTCCGCGAGCGCGAGCCGCGCCTCACCCCCCAGCGACGTACCGAA
This sequence comes from Pseudomonadota bacterium, assembly GCA_002862545.1. Lineage (GTDB taxonomy): Bacteria > Myxococcota_A > UBA796 > UBA796. Next base: position 11,943 of record PKDJ01000224.1, on the reverse strand, counting down.
GAGGCCGTTGAGGGCCGTCCGCGCACTGTCGTAGTCCCCCGAGGCGGCCTGGGCCTTCGCTCGGACCAGCCTCAGGGCGAGCCCCTCATCGCCAGGAAGCTCGAGTCCAGCAGCCACCGCCGTCGCCTCAGCCGCCTGCCCGACCTCGAGGAGAGCCGCCGCGCGACGGGCACGGGCGTACTCGCCGAGGACGCCCTCCGTGAGCGGCGCGAGCACCTCGGCAGCCTGGGCGGCTCGTTCGGTACGGAGCAGGCAGTGGCCATGAGCCAGCCTCGACTCCGGGCCGTCGATGGGCGCAGCGAGCACGGTGGCGCAGTCGCCGGTCGCGACGGCATCAGCGAGGTCCGGCGTCCACGCGAGGGCGGCGTGGGCCAGGAGGAAAACCAACATGGGAGGCCTCTCTGAGGAGACAGCGTGAGACGGCATGGAGCCGACCCGGTGGGAGCCTCACGGTATCATGCAGCGTGGAGCGAGCCCGCCATCGCTGCCTGGGCTGCGGAGGCAGCTGCCAGGGGGTCCGTGTCGTCCCGGTGGACGCCGCCGAGCGGGCCCGCCTGGTCCGACACGCCCGCACCCTCGGCATCGAGCGTCCGCTCGACGGGGACGCCCTGAGGCTGAACGCCGGACGCTGTGTGTTCCTCGACACCGCGGGCTGCCGCCTGCACGCGGCCTTCGGCCCCGAGGCGAAGCCGACCGCCTGTCGTCAGTTTCCAAAGGTGCTCGTACGCGGTCCTGACGGCGTTCGCGTCGGCATCGACCCGGGCTGCTACACCTGGCCGGAGACCCAGGACGCCCCCGCTCTGCCCGCCACCCCTGCCCTCGAGTCCTGGGCGACACCGCTCGACCTCGATGTCACGACGTGGGCTGCGCTCGCCAAGGAGCGGAGGCTGGACCGGGCCGACCTCGTGCGGGCCTGGCGGCGCCTCCCGCTGGTGCCGTGGCTCGAGTCGCTGCACACCGCTCCTCGCATCCGAGAGACCCTCCTGCCCGTGGCGCGCGCGGCGGGCAGCTGGTCGGCCGACGCCCCTCCCCCCTGGCCCGAGGACCCGATCGCCCTCGAGGGCCTCCGGCGCATGGCCGCCCTGGGCCTCGTCCGCCTAGACCGACAGGTGCTGGCAGACCTCGGCCTGCTGGGCGGCGTCGGCATCGGCTGGGCCGCACCCGGAGAGCCCGCTCCGCTCGCCGCCTGGTGGCGGATCATCCGCGTCCCGGGCTTCGTGCGGGCGGCCGTGGTCGCCCTGCGCCCCGGCTGCGCCTGACCCCGCCTCAGCGTCGGCGACGCACCGCAAGCAGCCCGAGCAGGCCCAGCCATGAGGCCGCGCCCGAGTGACTGCAGCCGCCAGCGGGCTCGACTGGGGTGCGCACGACCTCTGGCTCGGGCCGTACCGGCGGTGCCACGGCCAAGAAGGTCATCGGCTCGGTGGTCGCTCCTTCACCCCAGCGATCGATGGCCGTGACCGTGAACGTCAGCTCCTCGCCCACGCCGACGTAGAAGGACAGGTCCAGCTGGTGGCCATCGATCTCCTCGACGCCCACGTTGTCGGGCTCCTCCGGCCGCCAGTAGGCGACCTCGTAGGTCAGGGCGTCGCCGTCGCCGTCGACCGCAGCCTCCCAGATGACGACCGCGGCGTCCTCGGGGGCCTCGGCGCCCGGCGCGACGATCACCGGCGCCAGCGGGGCCTCGTTGACCACGGCGAGCACCGCAGCGCCCGCGTCGATCCGCCCCCAGCCGTAGTAGGGACTCCAGCCGTCCTCGTCGTAGTCGCCGCCGGCGATGTCGATCTTCTCGGCCGTGTCCTGGATCACCCGGCGGGCCTCCTTGACCGTGAGCCGCGGGTTGGCCTCGAACATCAGCGCGAAGACACCCGCGACGACCGGCGCAGACGCGCTCGTGCCCGAGTAGAAGCCCGAGTAGTCGTGGTCTTCACCGTAGGGCCCGTAGCCGCCGTCGCCCGCGACGTCGGTCGTGATCAGGCCGGTCGGCGCCACGATGTCGAGCAGGTCGCCGTAGCTGCTGTAGCCGACTCGGCGGTCGCGGCTGTCGATGGCGCCCACCGAGAACACGGCCTTGTTGGTCATGTTCCCGTTGCTGGAGAAGTCACAGCCACTGTTGCCAGCCGACTGCACGAAGGCCGCACCGAGGCCGTCGCGACCCCTCTTCTCGACGTAGTCCAGGGCCTCCTCGTACAGCGCATTCACCCCGATGTTGGCGCACTCGTCGGACGCTCCCCAGGAGTTGGAGAGCACCGCCACACCGGCGTCGGCGGCCTCCGCGAAGGACTCGTAGATCTCGGACTCGGAGAGGTAGCCCCCAAGGAAGCGAATCGCGTAGATCTCGGCGTCGTAGGCGACTCCAGCTCCACCGATGCCGTTGTTTCCGATCGCACCGGCCACGCCGGCCGAGGCGGTGCCGTGGGGCCAGCCGTCGTAGTCCGGGTCCGGCGAGGAGTCGCCGTCCTGGCCGATGTAGTCCCAGCCACTGACCACATCGAGATCCGGGTGGTCGAGGTCGACACCGGTGTCGAGGATCGCGATGCGCTGACCCTTTCCGGTGGCAAAAACCCAGGCCGTCTCGGCGTCGATATCGACATCTTGCAGCGCGCCATTCTCGCCGTCGTTCTCGAGGTGCCACTGGCTCGCGGCGTACGGATCATCCGGCAGGGCGGTGGGCACCAGCTTCCATGCGACGTCGGGGTGGGCCCAGGCCACGTCGGTGCGCTCACGCAGCGCCCGAGAGAGCCCGACCTCGTCGACACCCGCTCGCGGATGCACCACCACGAGCCCGCTGTCACCCGGCAGCGGCCACACGCGCTCGACATCGGGGTGGGCCGCGAGCGCAGCCTCGTCGTCGATCTTGGCCACCAGACGACCCGTGAGCCGGGCCGACGCACCGTCGATCACGCCGTCGACCAGCGCGGCCGTCTCCGGACCGGCGCCCGTGTACCACCAGACCTCAGACGCCTCGACGACGCCGCACATGAGCAGAATCAGCATGCCGTATCGTAGCCGGCGCGGCGGCCCCTGGGAGCCCTCGGTGCCCGCACACTCCAGACCTCACATCTTCCACACGCCACGCCTGTACAGTACGGTCCCGACGTGGAGGTTGGTGTGGGCATACTCGTCGCCGTCATCGCAGGGGTGTTCACCCTGTTCCTGGTTGCTGGACTGACCATGGTGCTGGAGACCCTCTCCCGAGGGATCGAGGCCTCCGAGGGCGGGCCCAGCGACGCCTCCCCGTTCTCGGCTCCCGACATCGACGCCGAGGTGCGAGGCGTCACGACCGGCCTGCCCGCCAACCTGTCGTGGGCGTTCCGCTACGACGGCCTGCTCACGCGGGGCTGGGGCGCCGTGAAGCGCTTCCCCGTGCCGCTCTTCCTCGGCGGCTTCGCGCTCACCGTGCTGGACTCCTGCAGCAACAACAATGGCAGCTTCGGTGATCTCAGCGAGCTGTTCGAGAGCGAAGACTCCGAGAGCGTCGGCCTGCTCCTGTCGGGGGCGTCGGACACACTGGCCCAGTCGTCGATGGACGGGATGGAGGCCGCTGTGATCGCCGCGGCCGCCGTCGCAGCCGTGCTCGTGATTGGCTTCGTGATCGTGTTCAGCCTCGTGATCGGCATCGTCAAGGCCTGGCTCACAAACGGCTGGCTGGAGCTCCATCGAACCATCATCCTCGAGGGTGAGGCGGACCTCTCTCGTCTCTTCACCAGCGTCGATCGCGCCGTGTCGATCTGGCTGACCCGGTTCATCTCGGGCCTCGTGGTCGGCATCTTCATCGTCGCGAGCATGATCCCCGGCGGCAGTGCCGTCGCCTACACCGTCAGCTCGGGCAGCTCTCTCGAGAGCGATCCAGCCACGCTCGTTGCCGGGGCGATCGTCAGCCTGCTGCTGCTGATCGGCACGTCGGTCTACGTCGGCCTCGGCGTGTGGCTCGCCCCTTGGTTCGCCGTCTACGACCGCAGCGGACCTTGGAGCGCCATGCTCCAGTCCTGGGCGGCTGCACGCGGGAATCGCGTGACCCTCTTCGTGTTCAGCTTGGTGCAGGGGCTCATCAGCTTCGTCGCGCTGATCGTCGGCATCCTGATGCTGTGTGTCGGTGCGATGTTCACCGTGCCCATCGCGCGCGCGATCAACGACCTCGCGACGAGCTATGCGTGGCTGTCCGCACGTCACGGCAACGACGCGGCGGAGCGCTTCCACATCTGAACTGCGAGGGCGCCCCCATGATGCTCACGATCGCCCGGCCCGACGACTGGCACCTGCACCTGCGGGACGGCGCCATGCTCGAGGCCGTGCTGCCCTACACCGCCGCCCACTTCGGGCGGGCCCTGGCCATGCCCAACCTGGTGCCCCCGGTGACGACCGCGGCCCTGGCCGCCGCCTACCGGCAGCGCATCCTGGACGCCGGTGCTGGAGACTTCGAGCCCGTGCTCGCCGGCTACCTGACCAACCGCACCGACCCCGACGACGTGGCCGCCGGCTTCCGTGACGGCGCCTGGCGAGCGATGAAGCTCTACCCGGCCAAGGCGACGACCAACTCCGACCACGGCGTCACCGACATCGACAGCATCCGACCCGTCTTCGAGCGGATGGCCGAGATCGGCATGCCCCTGTGCGTGCACGGTGAGGTCACGTCCGATGACGTCGACATCTTCGACCGCGAGGCGGTGTTCCTCGACACGGTGCTCACCCCTGTGCGCGAGGCCTTGCCCTCGCTCAAGATCATCGTCGAGCACGCGACGACCCGGCAGTCCGTCGAGTTCGTCGAGGCCTACGCCAACACCTGGGCCTCGCTCACCCCCCACCACCTGTGGTGGAACCGCAACGCGATCTTCGCCGGCGGCCTGCGTCCCCATGCCTACTGCCTCCCCGTGCTGAAGCGGGAGGAGCACCGCAAGGCGCTCGTTCGGGCCGCCATCTCCGGCGACGCCAAGTTCTTCGCCGGCACCGACTCGGCGCCGCACCCCGTGCACCGCAAGGAGAGCGACTGCGGCTGTGCCGGCGTGTTCTGCGCGCCCACTGCGCTGTCCACCTATGCCGAGGTCTTCGAGCGGGAGGGCGCGCTAGAGCGCCTCGAGACCTTCACCAGCTTCCACGGGGCCGACTGCTACGGCGTGCCGCGTCCTACCGAGACGGTCACCCTCGTGAAGGAGGCGTGGACCCCGCCCGAGACCATCACGGCCGGCGAGCACCCGGTCCGGGTCTTCCGCGGCGGCGAGTCCGTCGCCTGGCGCGTCGAGGCCTGAGGGCGTCAGAACTCGACGCTCACGCTCGCGCTCTGACAGGAGCCTCCGCAGCGCTTGCCGTTCGGATGGAAGGGCTCGCTCCACTCTGGCCGAGCCTCGGCCGTACCGAGGGCCTCACCGTCACGCAGGAGCGCGATCGTCACGCGCTCGGGCGGCTCGCCCATGCCGGTCATCACACGCAGAGACACGGCTCCGTCAGCCACCACGACGTCACAGTCCGACTGGAACCCGCCGGTATCGGGGGTCTCCCCGACGGTGAAGCTGCACGTGGTGACGAGATCTCCGAGCGCCACGTCAGCCGCATAGTCCCCAGCAGTCGCGGGCTCGTCGAACACCACCTCGAGCGTTCCGAGGCAGCCCATCTGGGTACAGCTCACGCACCCCGTCGCCGCTGCAGCCATCATCAACAGAATCGTGCGCATGTTCGTCCTCCTGACCGCATGAGAAGCAAGCATCATGCCAGATCATTGTCCACGTTCCAGCGTGAGTGCTCCCCTCGACTCGCCAAAACCCTGATCCAGATGACCGGTTAGGCGCCCGCCATGCTCTCCCACGACCTCCTGCCCACGCTCCACGCCGGCGGCCCCGCCGACCTCGTGCAGCTCGACCCCGACCATCCGGGCTTTCGCGATCCCGTCTACCGGCAGCGCCGCCTCGAGATCGCCGACATCGCGCTCAACCACGCGACCGGGCGTCCGGTTCCGCATGCACCCTACATCGATGCCGAGCACGCCGTGTGGGCCCACGTGACGGGACTCCTGCGCGAGCTGCACCCCCAGCGGGTCTGCCGCGAGCTGCTCGAGCTGCAGACCCTGGTCGGCCTGCCACCCGACCACATCCCCCAGCTCGAGGACGTGAACACGGTCCTCGGCGATGTGGCCGGCTTCCGCATGGAGCCGGTCGCAGGCCTCGTGAGCACGCGCACCTTCCTGCGCTACCTCGGCAAGCGGGTGTTCCTGTCTACCCAGTACATCCGGCACCACAGCAAGCCGCTGTACACCCCGGAGCCCGACGTGCTCCACGAGCTGATCGGCCACGCCTCGACGCTGGTGCACCCGGGCATCGCCGAGCTCAACCGGCTTCTCGGCCTCGCTGCGGCCGAGGCCGACCCCAGCGAGATGGACCGGATCGCCAACGTCTACTGGTACACGATGGAGTTCGGGCTCGTGGAGGAGGACGGCGCGGTGAAGGCCTTCGGCGCGGGGCTCCTGTCGTCCGTGGGCGAGCTGGGCGGCTACGACACGCGCAGCACGCTGCTGCCGTGGGATCTCCGCCGGATCGCGGCGACACCGTACGACCCCACCACCTTCCAGCCCCACCTCTTCGTGGCGCCGTCCTTCACCCGGCTGCTGGTGGACGTGGCCCGGTGGGTGCGGACCGGCGGCTGGCGCCGCGACTAGAGGCCGAGCAGCGGCGCGGCCTCGTCCTTGGCGAACTGGATCATGGCGAACAGCTCCCGGCGCTGCGCCGACGAGAGCGTGTCGACCAAGCCCGGGTAGGCGCGGATGGCCGCGATTCGGCCCTTGTCGAAGCCCATCTCGCCGATCATCGCGATCAGCGCCTCGGGCCGCTCCTCGACGGGAATCGTCGGGAGCAGCACGGCCATCACCTCGCGGCGTCCGTCGTCGAAGCTGCAGAGCCCGACGACCGCCGTGGCATCGTCGATGCGATTCGGCTCGTCTCCCACGACCGCCTTGGCGGCCTCGACCACGTCATCGTCGAAGCCCCCGTCGCGCTTCTGGAGGACGGCGGTGAGCAGCGGGCGCTCCCCCCCGAGCATCGCGACGACCTGCGCCCTTGCCTCCTCGGACTCGACGAGCGCGAGGAGCGCATCCCGGTGGGCCTCGGACAGATCGTCTGGCAGCGCCTCGTGGAGGTGGGCGACCACCGTGACCTCGGACTCCTTGGTCGCCAGCCGGACCAGCGCCGCTCGCACGATGGCGGGCCGCTCCGAGGGAGGCAAGGCCTCGAGCACGCGCTGTGCCACCGGGAGCACGTCGTCGGTGCCAACCGCGCTCACCACGGCTGCTCCCTGCTCGGCGTCGAGGTCATACGCGACGAGGGTCTGCTCGAGCACGGGCAGGGCGCGCTCAGGAGCCGCTCGGACCGCAGCGAGCACGGGACCTGGATGGGCCGCGAACAGGGCCTCACTGCCCGGACCCGGGGTGAAGTCGATCAGCTCGGCGCTCTGTACCGTGGAGGGGTTCCCTGGGATGAAGATGCCGACGCTCAACAGACCGACGAGGAACTGTCCCACCTCGGCCCCCGGCCTCGACCCATCGAAGACGATCCCGCTCTCCAGGCCCGGCGAGGAGCCCAGCGCTCCGCCAGGACGGACCGCACAGCTCCCGACGACGCCGCCCAAGTAGTGGGCGATGCACCGGGAGCGGTCTGCGCTGGTCGGGTCAGGGGGGAGCCGCCACTCGAGGGCCGCGCGCTCGCCTGAGCCCACGTCCATGCGCAGGCCCCCATCGCTCTCCCAGAGGGTCAGCGGGGTCGTGCTTGGCAGATCACCGTTCTTCGGCGCACGACTCAGGGTGGCTGCGAAGCGACCCTCCTCCTCACCGGTCAGCGTGAGGGTCCACTCGGCGATGACCGACTCCTGGGCCTTCCGATCGGTGAAGCCGAGGATGCGCACCCCGGCGCCCCGACGCTCGGAGACTCGGTAGGTCCAGGTGTGACCGACCGCGAGGGGAAAGGGGGCCACCGCAGGAGGTGGAGGACTCGTCTCCACCGCGACAGCCGCCTCCGCCGCAGCCACGGCGGCGACGTCGTCCGCCTTCGCCTCCTTCACCGCGTCGCTGCCCAGGCCGCCACAGGCAAGCAGGGCCGCTGCGAGGACGACACCCCCGATCCGCGTGAGAGGATGCATGTCGTCAGCCCGGCCGAATAGAGCCCCGACCCAGCTTGAACGCGTACTTGCGCGTCAGCTCGTCGGTGTCGTTGCTCACGGCGTTGTTCGCCGCAGTGGCCGGGTCGCCCAGGAAGTTGAAGTAGGCACAGGTGACGCCAGGGCGGACCTTGTCGGTCACCTTGGCCACTGCCGAGAACTGACCGTCGCGGACCGCATCCCCCCAGGCCCCGTCGAAGACGATGCCCGGCGTGTTGATCACCACCGGCTCTCCGTCCGACACGCCGTAGAGGAAGGCATCGTCGGGGTGGATCTCGAGGACGTTGTTGGGCAGCTGCTCGGCGCGGAACGGGATGTGCTGGTCCTCGACCATCGAGCTCCAGTTCGACGCCGTCCGCCGGTTGGTGACCCACACCTCGCCATCGCGTGGCGACAGGCGCTCCTGCCGGTCGACCACATTGGACCAGTGAACCCCGATGAAGATGGCCTTGCCGGTGGCCGACGAGAAGCCGCGCCCGGTCTCGGCGTCGTGGTAGCGCACCGTCTCGACGATCTCGCCGTCGACGTAGGACAGCGGGCACTGGTAGCCGAGGGTGCCTCGGAGCCGCAGCACGTCGCGGGCACTCTCGCCCCGCTCGGCGGCGTACTCGACGAGTGCGTAGAAGGCGTGGGGGCCGGAGGAGGCTGCTGCGGCCGCCTCGAAGAGCTCCTTCTCGGAGCGCCAGTCGAAGCCCTCGAAGCCCATGGACTGGGCCACCATCGAGATGACCTTCCAGTCGGGCAGCGCCTCGCCGGGGGCGTCCGCGAGCTTCGGGTAGAGCCGCAGGCGGCGCTCCCCCTGCATCCGCGAGAAGGTGGCCTCACCCCAGCCCGCTGCCGGCAGCACGAGGTCGGCCAGCTCGGTGAGCTTCTGGGCGTAGAGGTCCTGCTGCACCATCACCATGCCACCGGCCGCCGCCCGGGCCTGGAAGGAGGCGACGACCGCGTCGACCTCCAGTCCCCCCTCGACCCCGCGGGGGAAGGCCTCGTCGACGGTCAACTGCACGCTCGCGCCGCGCGTCTGGGAGCGCAGCTTGTCGAACAGCGCATCCGTGACGGCCGTGCCGCCGCCGACCCAGGTGCAGCCGATGACCCAGACGAAGTCCAGCTCTCCCTTCGCCGCCCAGTCGTCGAGGTTCACGCCGATCGGGTTGCCATCGACCTCGTAGGGCGACAGGTGCTCCGGGTAGTTGGCAGCCTTGATCATGCCGCGCTGGTGACCGCCCGCGCGGGAGATCATCCGGCCCGGGCGGTTGCCGGCCCCACACAGCAGGGCGAGGGCGCCAAAGGAGGCCGTGTTCCAGTAGTTGTGGGACCAGTAGTTGCCCTTCTCGAGCATGAAGGACGACTTGACGGGGATGCCCGACGGATCGGGCTTGGCCAGCATCTCGGCCGCCGCGCGGATCTTGTCGGCGGGCACGCCGCAGATCAGAGCCGCGTTCTCGGGAATCGCGTCGTCGTCGGCGAGGATGGCCTCGACGTAGCCGTCGAAGGTGGTCGCGTGCAGCGACTGCCGCCACTTCGTCTCGTCGACCAAGTCGAGCTCGGTGGCCACGTGCTGGTCGATGAAGCTGAGGTCGTACCACTGCTCTTCGATGATCACGCGCGCGATGGCGTTGTGCAGGGCCGTGTCGGTCCCCGGGGTCACCTGGAGGAAGAGCCCGCCGTTGGCCTCGGCATACTCGGCCGTCACGTCGCGCCGTGGGTTGACGACGACGAGCTTGGCGCCGCCGCGCTTCACCCACTGGGAGAACAGCACCCCGTGGGCGTCGTACAGCGAGACCCCCGAGCAGAAGATCGCCTCGGCGTCGTGCCAGTCCTGGTAGGACGCGCTGAACACGTTCACGCCCGCGTCGGACAGGCCCGGCGTGTCGGAGCCCTCGGTCGGCTTGTCGTGCGGCGCCCAGCAGGGCGTCTCGATGGCGTCGAAGGCGAGCTTCGTGATCGCGTAGGTGTTCTCGTAGAACTGGTAGCTGTAGGTCTTCATGCCCCAGGCCAGGGGGCCGCGGGTGTCGAGCACGTGGTTCGAGTAGCGGGCGATCACCCGCGTGGCCTCGTCCCAGGTGATGTCGTACAGCTGCTCACCGATGCGAATCTGGGGCTTGAGCAGCCGTGCCGTCTCGGTGGTGGGGTTGTAGAGCCGCTTGGCCAGCGAGCCCCCGAGGGTGTGATCGCCAGTGGGGTTGACCACGGGCGTCTGCCAGTCGGGGATGATCGCGATGTGGTGCGGCTCACCCTCGATGCTCACCGTGTTGACCATCTCGGGCGACACCCAGGGACCGGCCGGCGGCACGGGAAAGTCGACGCCGAGACCGTTCTGGTCGGCCTTGCGACCACCTGCGGGCGCGTCGACGGGCCACGAGTAGACCCGGTAGCCACAGCCGACGATGCAGTAGGCGCAGGCCGTCGTCTGGTAGCGGGCGTCGGGCGGTGGAATCAGCTGCTTGGCCGTGGGCTCGCGGGCCCCGGCCTCCTCCTCGACCGACCGGCAGGAGGCGGCACCGACTGCGCCCATGCCACCGAGCAGACCCCGAGCGATGTCACGCCGCGACAGGCGGCGGTCCTTGCGATCAGCCATCGGTCGGCGCCTCTCCGAAGGGGACGCCCTCGATGCCCGTGGCGTACAGCTCCCCACCCTCGAGCTCGAGGTTGACGCGCACGAGCCGCTGGGTCGCCCGGCCCTCGATCTGGCGACCGCTCATGCGGAGATCGAAGCGGCTGAAGTGGCACACACAGGGCCCGAACTCGCCCTTGCCGAGCGTATCGGCGTCGGGGAAGATCGGGCAGCCCATGTGGGGGCAGGCCTTGTGGAAGGCCACGATGTCGGCATCGGGCCCGAGGCCGCCCTCGGCCGAGACGCCGAGCTTCGCGACGAAGGCCGCGTGGCCCTCGGGGTACTCGAAGTCGATGGAGTCGCCGTCTCCGAGCTCCTTGAGCGACGCCACCAAGGTGCGGCCGTCGGAGGTCTCCTCCTCGGGTTCCTGTCCACAGGCAGCAGCTGCTCCGCCCAGGAGGCCTGCGCCGAGGAGCTGGCCGAGCTCGCGGCGGGTGGGCGCACCACTCATCGGGCACCTCCGAGGTCGTCGAGATCAAGGCTGTCGAAGGGGATGTAGTAGGTGGCGACGCTGTACACGTAGGACTCGGGGATGCCAATCAGGGGGTCGGTGGGCTCGGAGATCAGGTACCCGTAGTCGTCGAGGACGATCTCGGTCGTACGCCAGTTCCAGCGCCACGAGAACGAGGTAGCGAGATCGGTCGCGGCGGAGGTGCCATCCGACCAGTTCATCGACACGTAGGTCGAGGTCATCGAGTCGCCGTAGGCATCGAGCACCGGCGTCGACCACGCGGAGGTCTGGTCGGCCGTGAGCGGACCGAAGCCCAGCCCGACCCGAGCGCCGTCGAAGGTGGCGATCAGCTCCTCGGCGTCCGGCCCCCAGAGGGCGGGGTCGACGAGGCCGTCACAGTCGTGACCACGAATGGTGATGCGCGTCTTGTACGACAGCCACGGCCGGATGCCATCATAGGTCTCCAGCGCCTCGAAGCTGGGCAGCTCGCTGAAGTCGGCCCAGGCGAGGCAGTACTCCCGCGTCTCCAGCTCCTCGGAGTTCGGGAGGAAGTAGTCCTCGCTCGCGAACACGAAGATGAGCAGCGGGTCGTAGTAGTAGCCGCCGTAGGAGTAGCCGGAGATGGTGCCGTCGAGCTCCACGACGCCGTCGAACTCGACACCGACGTACACAGGCTCGATGTACCGGGCTTCCTCGGCAGCGTCGGCAGCGGCATCGGTGTCGATCACGGAGGGGCCCGTGTCGA
>PKDJ01000223.1 GCA_002862545.1 Pseudomonadota bacterium | reverse complement strand
CCTCTGCCCAGCTGATCGCCGCTCATGAGCGCACCGGCGCCAGCGTGCTGGCTGTGAAGGACATGGGGCAGGCCGACGTGTCCCGCTACGGGGTCGTCGCGACCACCGATCGCGCCGACGGAGCCCTCGGTGTGTCCGGCTTCGTCGAGAAGCCTGCCCCGGGCACAGAGCCCTCGAAGCTCGTCTCCCTCGGACGCTTCGTCTACACGCCCGAGCTGTTCGCTCACCTCGAGGCGGGCCTGCAGCACCACAGGGGCGGCGAGTACTACCATGTGCCCGCGCTGGAGGCGCTCGCGCAGTCCGGCCAGCTGGTCGCCGAGGTCCTCCGCGGTCGCCACGACGACACCGGTGAGCCAGGTGGCTACTGGCGCACCCTGGTGGAGCACGCCCTGGCTGACCCTGACCATGGCGCCGACTTCGCCGCCTGGCTCCGTGAGCGCATGAGCCGGTCCGTGGGTTAGCCCTCCGTCATGCTGACCCTCCTCCTCCTGCTCTCGGCGGGGCTCGCTTCCGAGCCCGAGACCATGGGCGCACTCCGCATCGACGCCCGGATTCCTGCCGACATCGTCGTCGACGGCTCCCGCATGGCCCAGCTCTACACCGCCGGTCAGCTCGAGGTCGCGGTCCCTACGGGCCTGCACGAGGTCTTCATCACCACGAACGGCGTGCAGCGCCGCATCGAGGTGAGCGTGCCCAGTGAAGGCGTCGCTCGCGTGCTCGTGGGGCGAAACGGGCTCAGCGGCGACCTGCTGCGCGACGAGCCCGAGGTTGTCGAGGCAACACCCGTGGAGTTCCGTGCCACCGGTGACGAGGGCATCGAGGTCCGGATCGGGCGGCAGAGCCTTCGCGTCGGCCCAGGCAGCTCCAGCGTCATCGAGCTCGCGCCTGGCGAGCACCCCTGCACCCTGCGCAACCTCGATGGCACCGTGATCTGGGCCCGAGGCACACTCCACGTCGCCGGTGCCGAGGTCGTCGTCGTTCAGTTCACCGAGGGTCGCGCGCCCGAGATCAGCGGCGAGGGCTCGTTCTCGGCCTCGATCGACGGATGAGCCCGTCCGGCAGCCGCCCGGGCCCGCTCCGCTCGATTCGATTTCGCATCGTCGGCGCCTTCTTGGTCGCGATGGTGGCCCTGCTCGGCGCGCTCGGCTTCCTGATCGTCAGGTACCAGGAGGTGTCCCGCAGCCAAGCCCTGATCACCGAGGGCTACCTGCCGCTCGCGACCGCTGTCGGTGGCCTCGCCATCTTCCAGCAGCGCATCGACACCGACCTGGATCGGCTCCTGCGTGGCGAGCGGCGACCCGCCACCGGGGCCGAGGCTGCCGTGCAGCTGTACACGGCCGCGCTGTCCCAGGCGCTCGACGAAGCCCGGATTCACGCCCGAGGAGGTGCCCGCCTGGCTGCGAGCGGGGAAGAGCGGGCGCGCATCAACAAGATCCTGGCCCAGCTCGATCGAATCGACACCCTCTTTCAGGAGTACGAAGAGGAGGCCGCCCGCCTGCAGCGCCTGCTGGAGGACGGCCGCAGCGACGACGCCCTCACCGAGCGCCTGTCGCGCACCCGCACCGACCTGGCTGACGAGATCAGCACACTCGGCACGCTGATCGACAGTCGCATCGAGAGCCTCACGCGCCAGACGGACGCGATGCGGATCCGCGCCACCGCCACCGCCACCCTCGCAGCGCTCGCCGCCGCCGGCATCTCAGCCATCCTCCTTGCCGCCGTCCTGCTCGCACTCCGCCCCATCGCACGCCTCACGGCAGAGGTCCGCCGTCTGGCAACCGGTGACTACTCGGGACGAGTCGACGTGGCTGGAGCAGACGAGATTGCGTACCTCGCGAGGGAGTTCAACGGCATGGTCGACGCGCTGCAGCAGCGAGACCGGGCGCTCGTCGAGCGCGCTGAAGAGCTCAACCGGCTGTCTCGCTACCTCGGCTCGGTGCTCGATACCCTCCGGGACGGGCTCGTGGTCGTCGAAGACGGCGTCGTCACGCTCGCCAACCCCGCCGCGCGGAGCAGCTGGCAGATGGCGCCGGACCAAGCTCCGCTCAGCCCGCTCGCCGACGCCTTGTCGAAGCCCGGCGCAAGTGAGCTCGACGGCCCTGGAGGGCGCACCTTCCAGGTCCGAGTGACCCCGTTCGGCGACCGTGGACAGATCGCCGTCCTGGCCGACATCACCGACTCGCTCGAGGCCACCGAGCGCCTTGCACGCAGCGAGCGCCTCGCTCTCGTCGGACAGATGCTCGCCCAGATCACGCACGAGGTCCGCAACCCGCTGAACGCGCTGTCACTCAACGCCGAGATGCTAGCGGACGAGCTCGAGGCCCTCGATCCGGACAAGCACACCGAGGCCTGGGACCTCTTGGGGACTGTGTCGGGTGAGATCGACCGACTCACGGAGGTCACGGCTCACTACCTGCAGATGGCTCGCCGTCCCCCCGCGCGCCTCGCGCCGGCCTCGCTCTCGGAGCTGGTCAATGATGTCGTCCGCCTGCTCGCTGCGGAGCTCGACAGCCAGGGCGTCTCCCTCACACGAGATCTCGCCTCGCTACCGCCTCAGCGCATCGACGGAAACCAGCTCCGCCAGGCCCTCTTGAACGTCGTCCGAAACGCCGTAGACGCAGGCTCGACGCAGCTGGCCCTCACCGTGACCGCGGAGTCCCGCACCGTGCGCGTCGCGCTCACAGACAATGGCCCCGGCATGACTCGGGAACAGATCGATCGGGCGACCGACCCCTTCTTCTCCACCAAGGCCACCGGCACGGGCCTCGGGCTGGCGATCACCCGTCAGATCCTCGAGGATCACGGTGGTGGAGTGGAGATCGCGTCGGCGCACGGTCAGGGAACAACCGTCTCACTCGTGCTCCCGCGGCGCGACTCGAGAGAGGAAGCATGAGCCAGACCATCCTCGTCGTGGACGACGAGCAGGCCAACCGCGTCACCCTCGAGCGGATTCTGTCGCGCGAAGGCTACCGCGTGGTCCACGCGCCGAGCGGCCGCGTCGCCATGGAAGAGCTTCGGGACCGCGCGATCGACGTCGTGCTCACAGACCTGAAGATGCCCGGCATGAGCGGGATCGACCTGCTCAAGGCCGCCAAGAAGATCGATCCTGATCTCGAGGTGGTCGTCATGACCGCCTACGGCACCGTGGAGACGGCCGTCGAGGCGATGAAGGAGGGTGCCTACGACTTCGTGTCCAAGCCACTCAAGCGCATGGATCTGGTGCGCACGCTCCGAAAGGCACTCGAGAAGCGCACTCTCCAGGTGGAGAACCGCCGACTACGTGAGCGCCTCGAGGTGATCGGCGAGGGCGAGATCATCGGTCGTTCGCAGGTGATGCGCACCCTCCTCGACGAGGTGGAGCAGGTCGCTCCCTCGGATGCGACCGTGTTGATCTCCGGGGAGTCCGGCACGGGCAAGGGGCGTCTCGCCCGCCTGCTCCACCGCATGTCGAGACGACGCAACCGGCGC
Source organism: Pseudomonadota bacterium (assembly GCA_002862545.1). GTDB lineage: Bacteria > Myxococcota_A > UBA796 > UBA796. The sequence continues at coordinate 13,691 of PKDJ01000223.1, read as the reverse complement.
TCGGTCACCGTGAACTGCGCGGCCATTCCCGAGTCTCTGCTCGAGTCCGAGCTGTTCGGCTACGAGCGCGGGGCCTTCACCGGGGCCATGAGCCGCAAGGAGGGCCGCTTCGACCTCGCACGCGGTGGAACGCTGTTCCTCGACGAGATCACAGAGATGAAGCCGGCGATCCAGGTACGACTGCTGCGAGTCCTGCAGGAGGGCGAGTACGAGCGGGTGGGCGGCACGGAGACGCTGAAGTCCGACGTGCGCGTGATCGCCGCCACCAACCGCGACATCGAGCAGGAGGTCGAGGCAGGCCGCTTCCGCCAAGATCTGTTCTACCGGCTCAACGTGATCCGCATGAGCGTCCCCTCGCTGCGGGAGCGACCGGACGACGTTCCGCTCCTCGCACAGCACTTCCTCGTCCTGTACAGCAAGAAGAACCACAAGGAGGTCAACGGGTTCACCCCCTCGGCCCTCGAGGCTCTCTCGAGCTGGAAGTGGCCCGGCAACGTCCGGGAGCTTGAGAACGCCATCGAGCGCGCCGTCGTCCTCTGCCGAGGAGACCGGCTCGACGTGGACGACCTGCCACCGGCTGTGCGCGGCGGCGCCGGCGCCCGGAAGCGCGTGGTCTTCGAAGTCGGCACGCCACTCAAGCAGGTGGAGCGCAAGATGATCGAGGAGACCCTTCGCTACTGCGATGGCGACAAGGGCGTCGCCGCATCACTGATGGGGATCACGGCGCGCACGATCTACCGACGTGAGGCCGAGTGGGCTCACGAAGAGGACGGCGTGAAGCGGTAGAGCAGCAGATCGTCTCGGTAGGTACCGTCCGCCATCCGGTACTCACGGGGTCGGCGGCCTTCTTTCTCGAAGCCGAGCTCCTCGTACAGAGCGATGGCCCGGGCGTTCGACGCGAAGACCGACAGACCGAGCTTCATGACCACCGGGCTCGCCTCTGCCCACTCGACGCACGCAGCGAGCAGGGCGCGACCGATTCCGCGTCCGCGCTGTCCCTTGGCCACCATCACCTCGAGCTTGCCCGTGTGGCGCATGCGGGAGAGCTGGCCGCCGTGGACGACGAGGAAGCCCGCGACCTGCACTCGGGGCAGCCTCGCGACGAGAAACAGGCAGTTTTCGGCCGCCGCATAGCGACGGATCCGCTCACCGACGTCGTCGAGCCCCGCCGTGAACTCTTCGGACAGGGTGATGAACCAGTCCTGCTCGGCGAGCACATCGCGATGCAGGGCCAGCACCGGGAGCGCGTCTCGCATGCGGGCCGCCTCGACCCGCAGCCCACCTTCGTGCTCCCATCGCATCGGCGCTCCTTCGAGGGGAGACTACCAGCCGTCCCGGCGCTCGAGCTCTCCGACCTTGTCGTCGTCGATGTAGACGAGCATCGTGTACTTGCCGACCGCCTTGTACGTGGCCTTGCTGCCCGGCGCCCAGACGAGGACGGCGCCATCCTCCATGATCTCGAAGCGGTACGTCAGCAGCTCGGAGCGCGACGCGGAACGACCGATCATCTTCTTGCGCTCGTGGGGCTTACCCCACGCCATGTACACCGCATCGTAGGGCCAGCCCGTCGCGACCTCACCACCGAGGATCTGGTCGCGCATGCCCTCGTCGAACTTGTACCAGCGCTCCCACAGCCCAGCATCCTTGAGCCACTGGTTGCGCTCCTCCTCGGTCTTGTTCTTGAGGAAGGCCTTCTCCTGCTTCTTGTCCATCCAGACCCGAAGCCCGTCGAAGTGGTCGCGCTCGACCGGGGTCAGCCTGTCCAGCTTGCTGCCACCCCCGAGCACGAGCAGCCCAAGCAGCACCGCCGAAGTCGCACGCCAGCTCCGCATTCTTCCTCCGATTCAGGGCGGCCCTAACCGCCTGCACGCGCTGCTTGCCAACAACCTCAGGGCCAGACGACCAGCATCGCAGTGTCCGACACCCAGCCACGACGCCCCCTTCCGTCCTCAGCAAGGACCCAGCGCTGCCGCGACTTCACCACAAGGAGCTCCGTGCCGGGACTCCAGACGACGCCGACCTCCGCGTCCGCACGCGGCAGCTCCCGAGAGCCGACCTCTCGGTCGACGACGACTCCGATCGGGTGAGCGACCTGCCCTCTCGCCCCCAGCGTGGCCGTCACGGCCATGCCGATCCCCGCGACCCAGACCACCGTCGGCACGGCGAGCGAGACTGGACCATGGACCTCTCTGCGACGGTAGGCCACCACAAGCCCGAGAGAGCCTAGCGCGCAGGCTGCGGCACCGAGCACCCCCAGCTCACCGACCGTCACGAGCTCGGTCCACGGAACACTCGCGGCTGCAGGCTCGGGCACGCCGTCCAGCTCCGAGCGCGCCAGCGCCAAGTTGTGGTGGACGTTTCCGTCGCGTGGACGCAGCCGCTGAGCCGCTCGGTAGTGCGCGACGGCTCGAGGATGGTCCCCCTTGCGGTACCACGCATTCCCCAGGTCGTAGAGGACCTTCCCCGACTTCGGATCGCCAGCGGACTCCCATGCTCCGATCGCGGCCTCCAGATCGCCCGCATCGAAGCTCTCGGCACCGTCGCCCAGAGCCCCGGCGGAGGCCAGCACCGTCACGAGCAGTGCGATCACGACGCCTCCAGTGCAGCCACGGCGTCGCGCACCCGGGGAGCCACATCGCCCTCTGGCTCATTCGCCGCGAACCTGGCCCGATCCAGCACTCCGAACAGCTCGCGGAGGTCGGCGGCGAGCGCATCCGGCACCAGCGCGAGAGCGGCCTCGCGATCCATCGTCTCCACACGCTGGTCGACCCGATCGGCGAGAGCGATCCGAAGAGCGGCGTCGAGCGCCGCCCAGCGGGCCTCACCCCGCTCGGCTGGCAGGCTCGCGAGGATGGCGCTGGCCGTGGGCGCGACCTCGACCGTGGCGCGCTGCCGACGACGTGCAGCCACCCACTGTGCACCGAGGACGCCGAAGACCGCGGCTCCAGGAAGTGCCGCCGCGCCCGCCATCAGCGGCAAGACCGGACCGAGGTGGGGCGTCGTGGCGAGACCCCAGCGGTAGATGTCACGAAAGTCGATCCCATCACCCTCCACGATCTCCTCGACCTCGGTGGCGAAGGACTCGACGGCCACGGACTGCCCATCAGCGCTGCCCGTCACCATCAAGGGCGGCACGCTGATCTCGTGCGTCTGGTAAGCCCCGCGACTCGGAGAGAATGTGACCAGCTCCAGCGGAGGTACCTGGAGCTGGCCCGACTGGGTCGGCACCAGAACGTTCTCCGCGATCGCCATCCCCAGGTATTCACCGTCCTCGACACGGCCGATGTGCTGCGTCTCCCCCCCGTAGACCGTGGCACCATCGACCTCGGGCGCACTCCAGCTGAACCCCTCGAGGGTGCCGTCACCCGCTACACGCAGCGTCCACGTCACCGACTGACCGACCGCCGCTCGAGCGGTCTCCAGCGTGGACTCGAACACGAAGTCGCCGACCAGCCCCGTGAAGTTGTCTGGAGCAACAGGCAGCGGCCGCACAACCAGAGACGAAGGGTCGGTCGCCATCCGCTCCGAGGTGGTGCGCACCATGCCGAACAAGCCGGGCCTGCCCGTCCGCAGCTCGGCCACGGCGAGTGAGGCCGGATGCTCCTTGCGCCCGGTGGCTGTCGCGACAAGGGGCAGCACGCCGTGGCTCACCGTGATCTCGCCGTCGGGATCCATGATCTGGTACTGCTCGTCGCCGCGACCGCCCTGCTGTGGCTCGCGAAGCCCCTCAAATACAGGGAACCGCCACCGCACGTCCACCACGCGACCACGAACCCGCGCATCGTAGACGTAGTGGACGACCTGTCCTTCCCAGGCCTCGCTCTCCTCGAAGCCCCCCGAGACGACGAAGCGCGCAGCATCCGAGGACGGATCCGTAGAGGGGGTCACTCGCAGCGTCACCGCCTCGGTCTCGAGGCGCTTACCGTCGGTCGTCTCGATCTGCACCGGCCCGAGCGTGTAGGTGCCCTCGGCATTTGCTCGCACCGCGTACTGGTACGAGTAGATGGAGGTCGCACGGCCAGGTCGGAGGTCGATCCGCTCTGACTTTGCGCTGAAGGCAATCGTCACGCCGTCATTGACGGGAATCGTGGGCGGGCGCCTGGCTGGCGTACCGACCACCACCACCTGAGCCACGATGGCCTGCCCGACCTCGATGCGGTCGGTCGTCAGCCCGAGCTGAGCACGCGGCGCGGCCATAGCTGGCGCCGCCAAGAGAGCCGCGGCCACGACGGTCACCATGGCTTGCTGTCCCCCCCGCCGCGAATCACCATGCGGTGCTCGCCCTCGTCGACGCCATCGAGGAGACGGTGGGCCTCACCCTCGGTGATCGGACCGGACTCCTCCGGCGCCACACCCCCCGCTCCCTGCCCCTCGGACTGCTCGTCACCGGACTCGCCGGTCTCACCGGCCTCGCCGATCTCTCCCTCGGGGGGGGACTCGGAGCCCTCTTCGCTCTCAGCGTCGCCTTGGTCCGGCTCACCGCCATCCTGGGGCTCACTCGAGCCCTCACTCTGGTCTGGCTGAGACTCCCCTTGCTCGCCACCTTCTTGAGGTGGAGCATCCTGGCCCTCGCCCTCGCCGTCCCCCTCCTCGTTCGACGGCTCTGGAGGAGGAGGAGGAGGAGGCTGGGCCATTCGGCGTGCCTCGATCTCCTGCAAGACGAGCTCTCGGTTCTGCATCGCTCCGGGATGCTCTGGAGACTGCTCGAGGATGCTCTCGTAGCGTCCCGCTGCATCCTCCAGCCGTCCAGCCTGGTAGTGCGCATTGGCCGCATTGTAGAGGGCATCCACGTCGCTCCCCCCATGCAGCTGTGCCGCCTCGTCAAACGCCCTCGCCGCTCCCTCGAAGTCGCCCGCCCGGTAGCGCGCCGCCCCGAGACGCTGGAGCAGATCCGCATCGCCCGGCCTCTCGAGGGACAGCTGCATCAGGCGCCGAGCCGCACCTTCGAAGTCACTCGACCTGTACATGCGGTCGGCATCGGCCAGCGTGTCCGCAGCCACGGCCGGCGGCGAGAAGAGGGGGCTGACGACGAGGAGGGCCGCGGTCGCCAGTCCGAAGCGGCGCCCCCGTCCCTCACCAACCCACGCACCGAGCAGCCACAACACAACGGCGAGCCCCAGCGGCCACTGGAAGGCTGTACGCCAGACCTCACGCTGCTCGGACTTGCGCACGACGGACCGGAGCGTGCGGCGCATCTCGCCTCTATAGAGGCCGACAACGTCGTCTGCAGAGGGAACCGACTGCACGAAGGCACCGCCCGTAATGCGAGCGACCTCCTTGAGCGTGTCGAAGTCCGGCGTCGTCGTGACCACCTCCCCACCGAACTGTAGCGGCCCCTTCGGACCCGGAATGGTGGAGGGCCCGTCACCGATACCCAACCCATAGACGACGATGCCGAGAGCGGCACACTCTTCTGCTGCTGCAATGGCCTCTTCCGGGTCGTGTGCCTCACCGTCCGAGAGCACCAGGATGGCCTGCCCCGCCGTGTCGTCGGCGTTCTCGAGCAGCCCACGCGCACTCGTCAGGGCTGCGCCGAGGGAGCTGCCCTGCCCCTTGAACGTGTGCGTGCCCACATCCTCGACCACCGTGAGCACGGCTGCGTGATCGGCGGTCAGGGGAAGCCGCGGGTAGGCGCCCGCCGCGTAGAGGACCAGCCCCAGCCGATCGCCCTCGAGCACCCGCGTGAGATCCTGCAGCTCTCGCTTGGCCCGCACCAGCCGACTCGGATCCACGTCGGTCGCGTCCATGGACCGCGAGAGATCGAGCGCGACGACGATGTTCGTTCCGCGGGCCTCCACCCGCTGCAGCTCCTTTCCGAACCGCGGCTCGACCAGCGCGACGAACACGAGCGCCAGCCCCACCAAGCTGCAGACATCCCTCACGACGCGCCGCACGCGCACCGTTCGGGGCAGGATCTTCTCCAGCACGGCCGCACCGAAGACCCGAGCCAGGGACTGCCGATGCCAGGCGCTCGCACCGACCACCACCCCAGTCAGCAGAGCGACCGCCACGAGGCCAAAGAACCAGAAGGGCTGCGCGAGGCTCACGGTCCCCTCCGCAGGACGGTGTGCGACAGTAGGACCTGAAGCATCAGCAGCAAGGCCCCCGGAATGGCGAAGCGGCGGAACAGCTCCTCGTGATGCACCAGCTCGCGTACCTCGGCCGGTGAGGGCTCGAGCTCATCGATGGTCGCGTAGATCTGCTCCAGAGCCGTCGAGCTCGTCGCCCGGAAGTACTTGCCATCCGAGACCTCGGCGATGGCCTTGAGGCCCTCCTCGTCGAGCCCCTCGCTCATCATGCTGCGGAACAAGCCGCCGAAGCCGCCCGACGACGCCTGCCCCCCAACCCCGATGGTGTAGATGCGAATGTCGAGTGCCGCTGCGGCCTGCGCTGCCTGCAGCGGCTCGATCCGACCCGCATTGTTCCGCCCGTCGGTCAGCAGAATCAGGATCTTCGAGGGTGCATCCAGGTCCTTCAGGCGCTTCGCGCCCACCGCGATCGCCGAGCCGATCGCCGTACCCTGGGCCCCTGCGACACCGATCTCCACGCCACGCATCACCTCCAGGAGCGAGGCATGGTCGGTGGTCAGCGGCACGAAGGTGAAGGCCTCCTCCCCGAAGACGACCACGCCGATGCGGTCGTGGGGCCGGCCCTCGATGAAGTCGCGTAGCACCCGCTTCGCCACCGCGAGGCGATCCTGAGTCGCCCGCCCGATGGACAGATCCTCCTCCTGCATCGAGCCCGAGGTGTCGACGGCGAGGAGAATGTCGAGTCCCTCGGACTCCACGACGGTGTCGGTGAGGGTGATGCGAGGCCGCGCCAAGGCAATCACCAGGAGCACGAGCCCGAGCAGACGCAGTGCGGCCGGGACCCAGGCCAGCAGCACCCGTAGAGAGAGCGTGCCCTCGAGCGCCTCGAGGCGCGCGACAGCCAGTCGGTTGCGGCCGGTCAGCCACGCCTGCGCCGGGAGCGCCAGCACGGGCAGCAGGAGGACGAACGCCCACGGTGATCCGAACTCGGTCACCGCTCCTCCCCGTTCCAGCTATGGGGTCGCGTGCTGCCGACGAAGGCCCGTAGATCCGCGTCGAGCTCCTCGAGGAGATCCTGACCGGGGCGAGCCTCAGCGTACTTCACCCGGTCTGTCGCACGCAGGAGGCGCCGTGCGCGGGGCACATTGCCCGTGGGCAGGTGCGCCATGTCGCGGAGGCGCTCGAGGATCTCGGAGGTCGTCCACGCGGTCGCGGGGAAGGTGAGGACCGCCTCGACGTAGGTCCTGAAGATCTGCGAGAGCGCATGGGCTCGTGCCATGTCGTCGAGGGTCGGATCGCGTCGGATGGCCTCCCAGCGCTGCAGCGCAGCCACGTCGGGGGGCTCGGGCGGCAGCTCGGGCGGCTCGCCGCGAGACGTCGCCCGGAAGGCGAGCCAGATCCCGCCGAAGAACAGCCCACCGAGGCCTGCACCGATCATCAGCAGCGTCCACGGAATGGGAATCACGGGCTCGGGCTCGACGATGTCCGCCAGCTCCCCAGGCCTCGGCGGCTCGACACCCAGATCGACCCAGAGAGGGGCCGAGCGAAGGGTCGTCGCGTCATCGCCCTCTCCGAGAGCCAGCTCCAGCGCCGCGATCTCGTGGCTGCCCTGCTGACCCGACAGCTTCCACCGCCAGGTGATCACGCTGCGCTCGCCCAGCAGCTCCATGGCTGGAGGCCCCGCGAGTTCGAAGGACAGGCGCTCACTCTGAGGCCGTGGCACATCGAGGCCGTCCAGCCCTTGGTCAAGCTCTGCCTGGACCACCAAGATCCCGGCTCCACTGCCTACTTCATCGAGCCAGACGCGGAGCGCAGGCCCACCGTCCGCGGCGACGGGCGCCTCCGCACCGCAGGCCAGGAGCCCCATGAGTCCAACGCCCAGGACGGAGCTGGGCATCTGGCGCACCTTCATCCTCACCGCCGGAGTGCCTCTCGCTGGAAGTGAAGGTGGAGCAAGGCGAAGGCATCGTCCTGCGTAGAGATCGCCGCCGCCCGAGCACCCGAGCGCCGGAGCGTGCGCAGCCGCTCCTCGACGGACCACTGCTGCGCCAGCCGAGCGCCATCGACCAGGCGACGGCGCCCCGTCTCGGCGTCCACCACGTCCATCAGGCCGAGCCCCGTCCAGCCAGCATCCAGCGGGTCGTGGACGCACAGGGCGTGCACCCGATGGCGGCGGCTGATCGTGGCGAGCGCCGTCGGCCAGGGCCCGTCATCGAGAAAGTCACTGACGACGATGACGACCGCCCGCCGCCGCTGCATGCGCCGCACGGTGCTCAGCGCCTCGGACAGATCGGTCCCACGACTCTGTCCCGCCGCCTCGTAGACCTTCTGGATCACCGCCCAGGAATGCCCACGGGTCCTCCTGGGATGAAGGGCCACCTCGACCCTGTCGGAGAAGGTGATCAGGCCTACGCGATCCTGATTCCGAATTCCCGCATAGGTGATGCCCCCGGCGATGCGGGCGATCTGAAGACGGCGCGTCGTGCGGCCATCTCTCCCGCCTGAGCCCACCCTCGCTGAGCCGGAGACATCGACCACCAGAAAGACAGTCGTCTGGCGCTCTTCGCGGAAGACCTTGATGAAGGGCTCACCGGTGCGAGCGGTCACGTTCCAGTCGATGTGCCGGACATCGTCTCCCGGAACGTAGGCGCGAACCTCCTCGAACTCCATGCCTTGGCCGCGCACAGCGGATCGGTACTCACCCGCGAACAGGGAGTCGACGCGCCTGCCCGCGTTGATGTGCAGCCTGCGGAGCTCCCGAAGCTCCTCTGGCGTGAGGAGCGACACCTACTGCATCTCGACCGCGTCCAGGATTCGACGAACGAGCGCGTCGGCGTCCACACCGTCCGCCTCAGCCTCGTAGGTCGGCATGATGCGATGACGAAGGACATCTGGCCCGATGGCCTTCACGTCCTCCGGGAGCGTGTAGCCGCGCCCGTCGAGGAAGGCGTGAGCACGTGCCGCCGCTGCGAGCGCGATCGATGCTCGCGGCGAGGCCCCGTACTCGATCGAACGGCCGAGGTCGGCCGACACACTCCCCGGATCCCGAGTCGCTCGAACCAAGTCCACGATGTACCGCATCAGGACATCGGTCACCTTGATCTCGGCGACCAGCTCCTGTGCATGCGCGATGTCCGCCGCACTGGCCATTCCCCGAAGCGTCGGGGGTGGCGTGTTGCTGCGGGCGACGATCTCCAGCTCTTCGTCGAGCGTCGGGTAGCCGACCGAGAGCTTCATCAGGAACCGGTCCATCTGAGCCTCGGGCAGCGGGTAGGTACCCTCCTGCTCGATGGGGTTCTGGGTGGCCAGCACCAGGAACGGCCGCGGCAGCTGCCAGGACGTGTCGCCGAGAGTGACCTGGCGCTCCTGCATGGCCTCGAGCAGCGCCGACTGCACCTTGGGCGGGGCCCGGTTGATCTCGTCGGCGAGCAGGACGTTCGCGAAGACCGGCCCCTGACGGGTCGTGAACTCTCCTGTCCGAGGCTGGTAGATCTGCGTGCCCACGACGTCCGCCGGCAGCAAGTCGGGCGTGAACTGAATCCGGCTGAAGTCCAGACTCAGGCTCTGCGAGAGCGCCTTCACCGCCGTCGTCTTCGCCAGTCCAGGGACGCCCTCGATGAGGACGTGACCATTGGCGAGCAGCCCGATCAGCAGGCGGTCGACCATGTAGTGCTGGCCAACCAGCACCCGACCCATCTCCTGCCTTGCACTCTCGAAGGTGGGCGTGGCCGCAGCCACCTCCGACTCGATCTCCTCAATCCTGCGAGCCACCGGCTCCTCCCTGTCCTAGCCGAACAACCGGGCCCAGAATCCCTTCTGGTGCACGCCGACATCTTCGAGCTCAGCGAGCTGACGCAGGAGCCCTTCCTGCTCCTCGGTCACCGTCTTCGGCACGTCGACGACCAACCGCACGTGATGATCACCGCGCGTCCCTCGACGGCGCAGCTGATCGACGCCCTTGCCCCGCATCAGGACGACGGCACCCGAGTCCGTGCCGGGCTCGACGGTGAGCCCCTCCTCGCCGTGCACGGTCGGAATGGTGATCTCCCCGCCCAGACACATCACCGGGTACGGCACCGGCACGGTGACGTAGACATCGGCGCCGTCGCGCTTGAAGACCTCGTGTGGCTCGACCTCGAGGGTGACGTAGAGATCACCTGGGGGAGCCCCGGGATCTCCGACCTCGCCGCGCCCAGTGTGCCGGATCTGCAGCCCGTTGTAGGACCCAGCCGGGATCTTGATCTCCATCTCGTCGGTACGCCGCACGCGACCCGAGCCGCTACAGTCCGGGCATCGATCGGCAGGACTGACCGTCTTGCCCGCGCCGCGACACGCTGGGCAGACCGTCCGGATGCGCAGGAAGCCCTGCGCCTGAATCACCTCGCCCTGTCCACCGCACGTGCCACAGTTCGTCGCCGACGCCCCCGCGCGCAGGCCACTGCCAGAGCACGAGTCGCAGTGCACGTGCCGAGGAATCTCCACGACCTTGGCCGTTCCGTGAGCAGCCTCCATGAACGACAAGCGCATGGGGTACTCGAGGTCGGCTCCGCGACGTGCCCGCCGCCCACCACCGCTCCGACGGCGGCCGCCGCCGAAGATGTCTCCGAGGCCACCACCGAACAGCTCGGAGAGGATGTCCCCGATGTCGGTGAAGTTCGGCTCGAACCCACGCCCCTTGAGCCCATCGTGGCCGAACTGGTCGTAGATCCGACGCTTCTCGTCGTTCGTCAGGACCTCGTAGGCCTCGGAGGCCTCCTTGAAGCTGGCCTCAGCGGCAGCATCACCAGGATTGAGGTCCGGGTGGAACTTCCGCGCTGCCTTCTTGTAGGCCTTCTTGATGTCCTGCGTGCTCGCATCGCGCGCAACGCCGAGGACCTCGTAGTAGTCGCGTGCCAAGGCCCCTCCAACGAGACGTCAGCGAGGGGCCGCCGAGTCTGGCGCCCCCTCGACTCAAGGAACGAACGCCCGAATCAGGCGTCCTCGTACTCCGCATCAATCACGTCACCGTCATCGTCGCCCGAGGCGTCCGACTCGGGTGCTCCGGCTCCAGGAGCCGCTCCAGGCGCACCGCCACCCTCCGAGTACATCACCTCGGCGAGCTTGTGGGACGCAGCCGTGAGCGCGTCGAAGGCGCCCTTCATGGTGTCGGCGTCGTCGCTGTCCAGCGCCTCACGGGCGTCAGAGAGCTTCGCCTCGACATCGGCCTTCGCGGCTGGGTCGAGCTTGTCGCCGTGCTCGGTGAGCGTCTTCTCGACCTGGTAGGCCAGGTTGTCGAGGTTGTTGCGCTGCTCGATGACCTCGCGGCGCTTCGCATCCTCGGCCTCGTGGGCCTCAGCGTCCTTGACGAGCTTGTCGATCTCGCCCTCGGAGAGCCCGCTCGACGCCTCGACGGTGATGCGCTGCTCCTTCCCGGTCGCCTTGTCCTTCGCCGAGACCGACAGAATGCCGTTCGCGTCGATGTCGAAGGTGACCTCGACCTGCGGCATGCCACGCGGGGCGGCGGGGATGCCGTCGAGTCGGAAGTTGCCGATCATCCGGTTGTCGCGAGCCATCTGCCGCTCGCCCTGGAACACATACACATCGACCGCCGTCTGGTTGTCGGCCGCGGTGCTGAAGACCTCGGTCTTCTTGTGCGGGATGGTCGTGTTGCGCTCGATGAGCTTCGTGAACACGCCACCGAGGGTCTCGATGCCCAGGGAGAGCGGGGTCACGTCGAGCAGGAGCATGCTGGTCACGTCGCCGGACAGCACACCACCCTGGATGGCCGCGCCCATGGCGACGACCTCGTCCGGGTTCACGGACCGGTTCGGGTCCTTGCCGAACAGCTCCTTGACCTTGCGCTGGACGAGCGGAATGCGGGTAGAGCCACCCACGAGGATGACCTCGTCGATGTCACCGGGGCGAACGCCCGCGTCCTTCATGGCCTTGCGGCAGGGCTCCAGCGTGCGCGCCACGATCGGCTCGATCATCCGCTCGAACTCGGAGCGGGTGAGCTTCACCTGGAGGTGCTTCGGGCCCGAGGCATCGGCCGTCAGGAACGGCAGGTTGATCTCGGTGCTCTGCGCGGTGGAGAGCTCGATCTTCGCGCGCTCGGCGGCGTCCTTCAGGCGCTGGACGACCATCGTCTGGCTGGTCAGGTCGATGCCCGTGTCCTTCTTGAAGGTCTGGATGAGCCACTCGATCAGGGTCTCGTCGACATCGTCGCCACCGAGGTGGGTGTCGCCGTTGGTCGCGCTGACCTGGACGACATCGTCACCGATCTCGAGGATCGAGATATCGAAGGTACCGCCGCCGAAGTCGTAGACCGCGATCAGCTCGTCGGCCTTCTTGTCCATGCCGTAGGCGAGGGCGGCTGCCGTCGGCTCGTTGATGATGCGCTTGACCTCGAGGCCCGCAATGCGGCCGGCGTCCTTAGTCGCCTGGCGCTGCGAGTCGTTGAAGTAGGCGGGCACGGTGATGACGGCCTCGGTGACCGCCTGTCCGAGGTACGCCTCGGCCTGCGCCTTGAGCTTCTGGAGGACCATCGCGCTGATCTCGGGCGGACTGTAGTCCTTGCCCTGGACGCTGATCCTGCAGTCGCCGTTGCCACCACGCACCACCGTGTAGGGCAGGCGGGAGACCACCCGCTCGGACTCGTCGAAGCGACAGCCGATCAGGCGCTTGGCGGAGTACACCGTGTTCTCGGCGTTGGTGATCGCCTGCCGGCGAGCAACGATGCCGACCATCCGCTCGCCATCCTTGCCGAAGCCGACGACGGAGGGCGTGGTGCGTGCACCTTCCTCGTTGACGATGACCGTGGGCTGGTCGCCCTCCATCACGGCGACGACCGAGTTGGTCGTCCCGAGATCGATACCGATGATTCTGCCCATCCGATGTCTCCTGATAGCCTGGTCAATCCGGAGTTCTTGACGAGGCAACGACCTGTCCATCGCCTCGGGGGCCGAAGGGTAGACACGTCTGCGCCGGCGTCAAGCGCCCCAATCGACTCGGGGCGTTCCGTCTGTCTGCCGAGACGGTGGTCACGGTCTGGCCGACCGACAAGCCCCTGAAAATCGTGTCGAACCACTCCACCCAATAGCTTTGGTTCATCCATCCTATTCGACATTCCTCTCTCGGAACGGTTGACGCACCCCAGCCGTGTGCCTACCCATCGCGCCCGAGCGGGCTCATCCACTCATGCAGCCCGCATCGCTCAACTCTGGTCCGCACAGTCAGGAGGACACTCCCCATGGCCAACTTCCGACCGCTCTACGACCGCGTCCTGGTCAAGCGCCTGGAGAGCGAGACCCGCTCCGCCGGCGGCCTCTTCATCCCCGAGTCCGCGAAGGAGAAGCCCCAGCAGGCTGAGGTGATCGCCGTCGGCACGGGTCGCATCACCGACGACAACAAGCTGGTCGAGCTGGTGGTCAAGCCTGGCGATCGCGTCCTGTTCGGCAAGTACGCCGGCGACGAGGTCAAGCTCGACGGCGAGACCCACATCATCCTTCGCGAGTCCGACATCCTCGCGATCATCGAGGCCTAAGCCCTCACTTCCTCACAGGAGTCCACTATGGCCGCGAAGATCATCGAGTTCCGCGAGGCTGCACGCTCCGAGGTGCTGGCCGGCGTCAACACCCTCGCCAACGCCGTCAAGGTCACGCTCGGGCCCAAGGGCCGGAACGT
>PKDJ01000317.1 GCA_002862545.1 Pseudomonadota bacterium | reverse complement strand
CGCGGAGTGTGGACAATACGCACCGCCTTCGTGCGTTGTCGCCAGTGAACCTCACGGAGGCCACATGCGCTCACTCGTCCTCGCCCTCACCCTGGTGTCCACCTCGGCTCTGGCCTTCCCCGGCCCTCCCGACATGGCATCCCGTGTCGACCGCATGGTCACTCACCTCGGTCTGGACACGGAGCAGGCCGACCGCCTGACCGACGTTCTCGAGGCCTCGCAGGACGATGGGGAGCCTCTGCGGCAGCAGCACATGGCCGCGCTGGAGGCCCTCCGCCAGGCCCAGTCCGCAGGAGACGAGGTGGCGATGTTGGCCGCTCTCGCCGAGGTCGACGCGGCCCGAGCGGATGCAGAGTCTCACCGCGAGGCCACACACGCCGCAGTCCTCGCCGTGCTCACGGTCCCACAGCAGGCCCAGCTCGTCCTCGCGCAGCACGCGCGCCAAGGGCAGCGCGGTGAGAAGCTCCGAGACGGCGGTGACCGTGTCGACTCCGACGCCACTCGGGTGCGCCGCTCGCGCCGCAGCTCGACCTCCGACGGAGCGCTGCAGGGGCTGTAGCCCCCCTCAGTGCTCGTGGTCGTGCACGGGGATGTCCAGCTTGGGGGCGCTCGGGTCTACCGGGAGGAGGTCGAACGCATCCGCATAGAACTTACCCTTTCGGATGTGACCACTGACCATCGCCTGGCGTGGCATCGTGCACATGCCCTCGGGGCCGTGGGCATCATGCTCCTCGTTGGACGGCGTGGGACCGTGCACGGGGTAGTGCTCACCCTCCCACTCAATGGACCAGTAGCACCCATGGGTACTGGGCTTTGCGAAGATGCAGAGGCCACAGGCGGCCGTCACCTTCTGGGGCTCGACCGGCGTACCGAGGACGAGCGAGCAGCCAGTGAGCAGGAGGGCAAGGATGGACATTTCTGGCTCCTGCATCCGCCCCTATCCCTGCAGCGCCTTGGGTGGAGCTGCTCGACGCTGGTGGGGTGAGGCGAGCGTCAGGTCGTCGAGCTCGCGACACCAGACCTCCCGGCACGAGATTCGATCGCTGGACGACCGAAACTACTTGCCTTTGTAAATCTCGTTCACACAATTCTTTGGCGAGGAGAGCACACAGCTCTCACCGCTCCTCTCACACTAGGAACACTCTGCATGCAGCGCGAGATTCACGCCGTCAACGCCCTCTTCATCATCGGTGCCGCCGTGTGCGGGATTCTGGGCTTGGTCTCCCTCGTCGTCGCCTGATTCACGCGGGGTCAGGGGTCATCGCCGCGGGAGGGCTCCCGCTGCTCGGCCCCAGTGTCGCTCACCACGCTCCCGGTGCCGTGTCCGCCTCTGCCGACAGCACGCGCATCCGGTCCTTGATGGGGGCCCGCTCGTCCGGCTGCAGTGGCTGTTCGGACAGCGCCAAGGTGTAGATCACTCGGGCCGGCAGCGTGGGAGGGTGCGGATCGAGCACCTTGACGATGCCGGCCGGCGAGAGGGACCAGCCATTCGCCTTGAGGTCCCGCTCCAGCGCGATTCGGCGCACCCCATGCGTCGAGGGGTCCAGCCGCACGACGGCGAGGCAAGGCAACGTGTCGCACTCGAGGTGCCAGATCTCGACATCGGCGTGCGCCGCCGAGGCGCTCTCGAGCAGCGCGGAGGCATCGGCTGCAGTGCCCGCGAACACGGGCTTCGCTTGCACGGGCCTCGGCGCCGGCGCCGGAGCCGGAGCCTGCTGCATCCACAGGCCTGCGGCGGACAGCACGACGACGAGCCCTCCGAGCCCCAGCCATCGACCCCACGAGCGCTTGCTCTGGCTTGCCTCGAACACGATCCCTCCGACCCCTAGGGTCCCCCGACCTGGGTGCTGTTGTCCAGAGTCGGCGACGGGATGTCAGACGTGGAGGGCCTGCGCGCGTCACCCGGAACGGTGTGGTTGTTTCGTACCTGGCACCCCATCCGTACCTGGCACAGCGTGCAGCGACGTACCTGGCACCCCATCCGTACCTGGCACCGAGCGCAGAGCGCACCGACGTACCTGGCACCGCGCGCACCGACGTATCTGGCACCACACCCGTACCTGGCACCGAGCGCACCGAGAGCACTCCCCCCCCGCAGGGCGCGCCGCCTAGTCTCCTCGGATCCGGTCTCCTAGACCTGGCCGGAAGGTGACCGTCATCCGCTCTGCAAACGCCGCAGCCTCCTGCCGAAGCGCTGCGAGCGCCTGGATCTCGCCGTGGAAGACGGCGGGCACGACCAGCACGTTGGTCCGCCCACGCTCTTCGAGCTGCGCGAGGACCTCGGACAGAGACGGCCCCGCATCCGGGTCGACCAACACCATGCGATGGAAGCGACTCTTCGCCGCGAGCGGATCGGCCTCTGCGACCGCCATCCACGCAGCCCGGTCGGACGACTCACCCAGCACCACGACCGTCGTTCCGCCGAAGGGACCCGGACACCGCGGCACGAAGCCCGCACGTCCAGCACGCTCCGCCGTGACCTCGAGCGAGATCGGCATCGACCCATCCGCCAACTCGTCCGGTCCCAGCACCGCTGCCGCCCTTCCGTGGCGCAGCGCCACCAGCCTGGCCCAGAACTCAGCCCGCGGATCGGCGTCGGCCAAGACCACGTGCACGCGACCCTCGACCTCTGGCGCCGGCTCCAGCCCCAGCGCCTCCCGAAGCAGGTCCTCCGCCTGGCGCTCGGCGTCCCAGCCCTCGGCCGGCACGACCAGCTCGGTGGGGAGCCCGACTCCCGCATAGGCCTCTGCCTCGGACGCCCAGAGGTCCGCGCTCGACACCACCGACAGCGTGCGGGCCGGCGGTACGTCTTCACCCCACGAATCGGGCAGGGGCAGCGGCAGGTCACGAACCGGTCGTGCTCCAGTAGGCCCCAAGGCCACACCCCGATGCGCCATGCGAGAGGTGCGAAGCGTGACCATCGCCGCCACCGTCGCCCCCGCTCCCTCACCCGCGATCACCACGCGGCTCGGGTCCAGGTCGTGGGTGCGCAGCAGGTAGCCCCAGACCCGCTCGACTGACTCGATGGCCACACCGATGTCGCCCGCGAAGCTGTCCGGCCACGACCAGCGTCCCCCCTCGGCTCCGTCGGGCTGCAGCGCTCGATAGGGAGGCTCGAGCGAGGCAATCGCCACCTCGTCACCAAGCCGATCTCGCCACAGCGCGAGTCCATCGGCCGCGGTCAGGCCATCGTCCGGGAGCCAGATCAGCAAGGGTGCACCTACCACATCCGGCACGTGAAGCCGGTACCCCAGCTCACGACTGACGGTCACCGCGTGGCGCCCCTGGTCGACGTCGGACGCTCGTGCCTCGGCAAACACCGTCAGATCCGCGGATGGCCGACCGATCACCTCCGCCGTGGACGGGCTCACCGTGGGAATGATCCCCACGCTCTGGACGCCCACCTCCGGGCGCCGCTGTCGCACCTGGGCAGCCGTCCCATCGCCGTACGCCGTGTGAAATCCACCGACGACATGAACCACCAGCGCCCCCGGGTTGGCGTCGAGGGCATCGACCACCGCCTCTCCCATGGCGTTGTCCCACAGCGACTGCACCGAGGTGAGTCGCCCTTCCTCCGTCGGCGCGGGCATGCGTCCGGCATGGCCCCGCATCGCGTTGTCGGCCCTGGCCCAGTACGCCGGACTGTTGGGCAGCAGCTGCCGTGGAAGCAGCGCCCGCTCCGCCTCCGTGAAGTCCTCGAACGGCGCATCAGGCGTTCCAACACGTCGAAGCCACGGTCGCGGGAAGTTCGCCGCCACCACGGGAAGACCACGCGCCTTCGCTACGTCGAGGAGCGGCTGGTACGCCGTCGCGTGGTTCGACCAGGGCCGGATGGCGTCGAGGAAGGCGCCATCATCCAGCTGACCTGCGAGCCAGCTGTCCACGGAGGACTGAATGTCCCGCTCGAGCATCTCCAGGGACAGCACGACGGTCCGTCGCTCGGCGAGCGCCTCGAGTAGAGCCCGCTCTACACGGTGTGTGGTCTCGTCGAGGTGGGTCTCTCCGACGAAGACGACATCGGCACCGGCGAGACGCTCCACCGCCACGGCCCAGTCCAGGCGCTCGCCCGCGACATCACGAACCGAGACAGCATGAGCCACCGGTGGCGCAGACCATGCGGGACGAGGCGCCACGCTCGCGGACACAGGCGACCGCCCCGCACATCCGAGCAGTGCAGCCGCTGCCAGCCATCTCCACATCGCTACCTCCGCACGCTGCAGGAACTCGCCTCTGCCCTATGCCAGCGCCAGCCCCTCGCACACGCTGGTGAAGGCGTCTGCCGACCGCAGCTTGGCCGAGCTGAAGTGCCGGGCAAAGAGCTGTCGCACGAAGGGCACGTTGGATGTGCCTCCGGTGAGGAAGACCTCGTGGATGTCGAAGGCCCGCAGGCCGGCGCGCTCCAGGGTGGCCGTGACCTCGTCGTCGTACGCCTCCAACATGTCCGCAGCGCCCACCTCGAGCGCCGCCAACCCCACCTCCAGCTCCAGATCCAGCCGGTCGTCGTAGAAGCCATCGAAGCGAAACACGGTCGGGTCGGCCTGGGACAGCTCCCGCTTGGCCGTCTCGATGGCCCAGGCCATCGGAAAGCCGAGGTCCTCGAAGATCAGGCGAATCAGACGCCGGATCGCGATGCGGTCGGAGGAGCGCCGCCACACAGACTCCAGGCGCTCCTCCAGGCCCTTCTCGCGGAGCATGTGCAGGTAGTAGAGGCGCTGAACATGCCGCAGGATGGGGTGCTCCCACGGGATCACCTCCTCCGTCTGCACCCGCCTCACGGAGGTCCCGCGGCCCAGGTGATCGAGCAGGAAGGTCTGTACGAAGCGACCGTCGAGCGCGTCTCCGGCCAGCGCCACGCCCCCTGTCGCGAGGACATCGCGCATCCGATCGCGCCCCACGCGCCCCGGACCCACTCGCAGCGCCGCGAAGTCCGCTGTTCCACCACCAAAATCTCCGACCAGGACGATGCGCTCCCGGGTGAGCCCGTGCTCATACCGATGGGCCGCCGCCACCGGCTCGAGCACGAAGCGCGCGCCGGGCACACCGGCTTGCTCGACGGCTGCGGTGAGACGCTCGAGAGCCAGTGCATCCCGCTCCGGCTCGGCATGGAAGCGCACCGGTCGGCCGAGCACCACCTCGGTGACCTCACGCCCCGTGACGGCTCGGACCCGCCGCAGCAGGAACCCCAGGTAGTAGGACACCAGCTCGTGGAAGGCCGTCGGCTTGCCAGCCAGCTGGGTCTTCGGGACGTCTTGGGACAGGAAGGCCTTGAGGGAGCGCAGCAGCCGGCCCTGCATGTCGTCCTCGACGTAGTGCGCGAATGCCGCGTTGCCGAAGCGCACCTCGCCATCGAGCGCCTGGTGCAGCACCGAGCGCTGGACTCGCTCACCCGGGAACAGACACAGCGTGAGGGGGCTGCCATCGCCACCGATCGCCGCGACCGCCGAGTTCGTGGTGCCGAAGTCAATGCCGATCTTCACGACCCCTCCGACGTCGCCCGCGCAGAGGGTAGGCCTCCGGACCCGCCTCGTCGAGGCCGCTGTCCAGGACCCGAGCCACACGCCTGCGTGCCCGCGGCGGGAGGTCCCTCTCACGATGTCGCTCGGCGCGGCGCCTGCGACATCGACGCGCAAGGCCACCTCCAGTCGGCGGTCACGAACAACCTCGATGTCGATCGCACGGTCGGAGAGGTGCACTGGAGGCTCGAGCCCTTCCAGAACGGGACGCAGCGCGGGCTTCGAGCGAGGTACAGTGCGCTCCCCGCCGGAGGCTTCATGCTGCGCGCTCGCTGGTTCGCCCTCGTCCCCACCGCCTGGGCCATCCTGGCTTGTGGGAACGGCATGCCCATCGACCTCGGGCAAGAGTTCCGGGCCCCGATGGAGGATCCGCCCGAGGCCGAGATCCCCGAGTTTCCGGAGGCTGTCGCCCTCGACGACGAGCTAGAGGCTGAGCTCGTCGAGCACCTCGAGCTGCTGTTTCACGCCGAGTCCGGCGAGGGGCCCTTCTGCGAGGCACTGGACAACGCTCGCCTGCTCGCGAAGACCGTCGAGCGTCACCTGAACGATGTGAAGGGCCAGGATCCCAAGGCCTTCGCGAAGGGCATCGCCGAGCTGGATGCCCAGCTGCCCGGTGTCGCGCTGCGTCTGACGGACGCGGGCGTCGTCTCCTGGCACGCTCCGGAGCAGCTGGCTGGGTACTCCGACGGCAACTCGACGGCGCTGCTCCAGGCCTCGGCCAAGGTGCTGCACCATCCTCAGCCCGGCTGGCTGCAGACGAGCGACGACGGCTCGACCTGCAGCGAGCCGAGCGTCGTCGCCGAGCCACTGCTCAAGGTCGCCGAGCGCTGGTCGCTCGCCGCCGGCTGCGTCCGCTCGTCCATGAAGGGTCCCCTGCGTCGCACCCTCCGCGACATGGCGCTCGACAAGTGCTTCTGCCGAGACCGGGCCACAACCCGCTCCGCCGCCGAGGCGCTGAACAAGCCCCTGGATCGCCTGCCGGATCTGGGTGGAGCGAGCCTGCTCCGCCTCCTGGATCAGTCCATGACGGCACCCGATGCGCAGTTCGGCGGGACCTGCAGCGGATGAACACGACGGACACGTTCGTCGGACGCCGCACCGAGCTGGTGGCGCTCCGGGAGAGCCTGACCGCGTCGACGCTGGTGACCCTCGTCGGTCCCGGTGGCGTCGGCAAGTCCCGGCTCGCCCATCACCTCGCTGGCGTGAGCGCGTCGCTCTGGCCTGGCGGCACGGTCGCCGTCGATCTCTCCGAGACGGGACGCGAGCAAGAGGTGGTCGTGGCGGTCGCCGAGGCGGCAGGGCATCCCCTCTCCCGACACAAGCCCGCGGAGCAGCTTGGGCTCGACCTCCGTGACCGCGCGCCGACGCTCCTGATCCTCGACAATGCTGACCGCTGCGTCGCTGCCATCGCGACCCTCACCCACACCTGGCGACGCCAGGCACCCGATCTCACGGTGCTCGTCACCTCCCGCCGACCCCTGGCTGTGGCTGGAGAGCGCCGCATCACCCTCGAGCCCCTGAGCGAGGAGGACGCCGTCGCGCTCTTTCGGGCGCGCGCGCAGGCGATGGGCGCGACCGTGCCGGCCGGCGAGGACCAGGTACTCCGAGAGCTCGTGCGCCGACTGGATGGCCTCCCTCTGGCGATCGAGCTGGCTGCGGGCCGCGCTGCCGCCTTCACCCCGACCAGCCTGCTCGACAGACTGGACCAGCGCTTCCAGCTGCTGCGAACCCGCCGACGAGATGTCGCGGAGCGCCACACCACGCTCCGTCGCACCATCGACTGGTCATGGGAGCTCCTCGAGCCCTGGGAGCAGCACACCCTCGCCCAGTGTGCCGTCTTCCAGGGCGGCTTCAGCATGGAGGCCGCCGAGGCCGTCGTCGAGCTGGACGACGAGGATGCCTGGGTGCCTGATGCCATCCAGTCCCTGGTCGACCAAGCCCTCCTGCGCACGAGTCCTGCCCCTGGCTTTCCGGACGAGCTGCGCTTCACCCTGTACATGGGCGTCCGGGAGTACGTCCGTGCACGAGCGGACACCTCCGACCTGCGGAGCGCTGCGACGCGCCGGCACGAGGCCTGGACCCTCGGACACGCCGAGCGCTGGGCGGCCGATGCCGAGCGCTCTGGGCTGTCGTCTACCGGACTTCGGCGACTCGCCCTCGAGCGCGACAACGTGCTGACCGTCTACCGTCGCGCCGTCGCGTCTCGGCCTGCGGTCGCCCTCCGCGCCCTGCTGGCGGTCGACATCTTGATGCACTGGACCGGCGCGACCCCCGTGCAGCTGGAGCGCCTCGAGCGCGTGCTCGGCCAGGCGACCGAGCTCCCCCCGGAGCTCGTGGAGCGTGCACGCGTCGCCCGCTCGCTGGCCGCCCTCTGGTGCGGCGACATCGCCAAGGCGAGGGCAGAGCTCGAGGGTGTGCTGGCGCGGGTCCGCAGCACGGACACCGCCTCGTCCTCCCCCCAGATCCTCCTGGTCGCGCGCGCCCTGCTCGTCCTGAGCCAGGCGTCCTACTACGCCGATGATCTGGACGACGCCCTCGACGCCGCCCAGCAGGCGCTCGCACTCGGCGAGGCGACGGAGAGCCTCGGCATCCAGGCCACGGCCCATGCACGGCTGGCGATGGCACTCTCCGTGCGAGAGCCCAAGGCCGCACACGGTCACTACATGGCGTCCGTGCGTCTCGAGCGCCGCCAGGGAAGCCGCTTCGGAGCAGCCTTCGGCGCCACGCAGCTCGCCCAGTCTGCGACCGAGCCGTCCTTGGCCATCGACACTCTCGGCGAGTGGCTCACGGTCGTCCGTGACATCGGTGCTGCTGTCGGCGAGGGGACCCTGCTCGGTGACTTGGCGGAGTCTCACGCCCGCATGGGCCAGCTCGAGACAGCGTCCGAGCTGGCTCAGCAGGCCATCGACGCGAGCGAGCGCGCCAGGAATCAGCCGGCGCTCGTGCGTCACCTGGGTCGGCTGGGATGGATCCACCAGGCCCGTGGCGACGCTGTCGCCGCCCGCGAGGCCTACCGACGTGCCCGACGCATCGCGACCACCGAAGACATGCCGGTCCAAGCGGCGCTCCTGCTCGGCAACGAGGGGAGCCTGCTGCACGAGGGCGGACAGCTACAGGCCGCCCTCAGGCACTACACGCAGGCAGAAGAGGCCATCGCCGATCGCGATCTGCCCTGGCTCCGCGGGGTGCTTCGCCTCCGCCGCGCGCTCGCGCTGGCCGAGAGCGGAGACACAGCCGGCAGCACGGCCGCGCTGGAGGAGGCGCGAGCACGCCTGTCCGGCGAAGAGGACCAGCGCGCCCTGGAGATCGCCGACGCATTCCTCGCCCTCACGAATCCCCACACGAGCAGCACGGAGCTCCGCGCCCTCAAGATGCGTGCCGATGCCACGCGAGACGCCCACGAGCGCGCGCGACAGTGGGCGTTTCGCACCGACGCGGCGCCCCTCGACGAAGTCGGGCTGGCCCATCGCCTGCTCTCCGCCGCACACGCGCGCCGGGCGGAGGCCCGTCCAGAGGAGGTGGCTCGACTGCGGGTCGCGCCGGATGGCTCCTGGTTCCACTTCGCTGACGCAGAGGCCGATCTCACGCGCAGACGCGCGATGCGACGGATCCTCCACGCCCTCGCCGTGCACCGAGACACCGCCCCGGGAGACGTGATTCCGCTGTTCGACCTGGTGGACGCTGGCTGGCCTGGCGAGAGAACCCTGCCCGAGGCCGGCGCGAATCGCGTGTACTCGGCCGTTCGCGACCTCCGCAAGCTCGGCCTTCGCAGCGTTCTGGTCCGCGCGGACGATGGCTACCGGCTCGACCCGAGAGTCCCGTTCGCGTGGAGCGATCCGGACTGACCCCAGCCCGCAGTCCGCTAGGCGTCCGCGTTGTAGGCCGTCCAGGCCTCCTGCAGCGCATCCCGAAAGGCCTCGGCCTTCACGACCGGTAGCTCACAGTGCACGATCCACTCGTCCGGCTTCTCGACGACGGCCATGCGCCGCACAAAGCGCGCAGCCACCTTCTGTACGGCATCGAACCACCCTGGCAGCAGCGCGGCCTCGATCGTGAGAGCGACGACGGTGTGGTCGTCGGGGGTCGTGGACTGTACCGGGGAATCGGACATGAAGGGCCTCGCCGTGGCTGCGGCGCACGGTAGCATCTGACGAGGAGGTGTGGGTGGAGACCAGAGACGGCGTACGGCACGCAGCGTGCCCGCTGTGTGAGGCCATGTGCGGGCTCCGGATCACCGTCGAGGACGGCGCGGTGACGGGCGTCCGCGGGGACCCAGAAGATCCCTTCAGCCGCGGACATGTCTGCCCCAAGGCCGCAGCACTCCCCGACCTGCACACCGACCCCGATCGACTCCGGCACCCCGTGCGGCGGACACCGACAGGCTGGGAGCGCGTCTCCTGGGATGACGCACTCGCCGACATCGCAGCGCGGGTGCACACCCTGCAGTCCGAGCACGGGATGTCCGCCGTCGCCACCTACGCAGGCAATCCGACGGTCCACAACACCGGCCTCATGCTCTACGGCCCTCCCCTCCTTCGCTACCTGAAGAGCAAGGCACGGTTCTCCGCCACATCCGTCGATCAGCTTCCCCACATGGTCGCGGCCGACCAGATGTTCGGTCACCGGCTCCTCCTGCCGGTCCCCGACGTGGACCACACCGAGCTGTTTGTGGTCTTCGGTGCAAATCCACTGGTCTCGAACGGCTCGCTGATGTCGGCCCCCGGGATGGACCGACGACTCCGAGAGCTTCGGGCGCGCGGGGGCCGGCTCGTCGTCTTCGACCCCCGCCGCACTGAGACGGCTCGCAAGGCCGATGCCCATCACTTCGTCCGTCCAGGGACCGATGGACTGGTGCTGATGGCGCTGATCGAGGCGGTGTTTCGAGAGGGGCCTGTCCTCGGACACCTCGCAGAGCGTCTCGAGGGCGTGGACGCGCTGCGGGAGCTCTGCCAGCCCTTCACGGCCGAGGCGGTGGAGGGCCCGACCGGTGTCCCGGCCGCGGCGATTCGTGCCCTCGCCGAGTCTCTACGGACGACACCGAGAGCCGTTGTCTATGGCCGCATGGGCGTCTGTACCCAGGCCTTCGGCACCCTCAATGCCTGGCTGATCTACGCCCTGAATGCCCTCACCGGACACCTAGACAGCCGGGGCGGGGCCATGTTCGCCCAGCCCGCACTCGATCTCGTCTACCCTCCGGGCACGCGCCGCCTGAGGGCCTCCTTCGACCATCGGCGGAGCCGGGTTCGGGACCTGCCCGCGCTCGGTGGTGAGCTGCCGGTCGCGACCCTCGCCGACGAGATCCAGACTCCGGGAGAGGGCCAGATCCGCGGCCTGATCTGCCTCGCGGGCAACCCCGTCCTGTCCACCCCGAACGGCCGCAAGCTCGACGAGGCCCTGTCCGAGCTGGATCTCCTCGTCTGCATCGACCCGATGATCACGGAGACCGCGCGGCACGCCCACTACATCCTGCCTCCGACGAGCGCCCTGTCCCGCCCCCACTACGACATCGCCTTCCACCTGCTGGCGGTCCGGAACACAACACGGTGGAGCGACCCGGTGCTCCAGGACGACGGGGACGTGTGGCCCGACTGGCGCATCGTCAGCCGCCTGCACCGACAGCTCGCCCGCCAGCGAGGAGCGGGGCTCGCCCTGCGCACGCGCCTGGCCGCCACAGAGGCCCTCGGACCGTCCGGCCTGGTGGACTTGGCTCTGCGTCTCGGCCCACGAGGCGGTCTCCGGGGACTGTCACTGTCCAAGCTTCGAGCCCAGCCTCATGGCATCGATCTCGGCCCCCTGGAGCCCTGCCTGACCGAGCGGATGTCCCCCGATCGAGGCCACATCACGCTGGCTCCCGAGGCCTTCGTCGGCGACGTGCAGCGCCTGCGCACACACCTCGACGCGCCAGTCCCCAAGCTGGTGTTGATCGGACGACGCCAGCTGCGGAGCAACAACTCGTGGATGCACAACAGCCGGCGGCTCACGAAGGGGAAGGACCGCTGCACTGTCCTGGTCCATCCCACGGATGCCGAGGAGCGCGGGATCGTCGACGGCGATGCGGTCGAGCTCACCAGCCGGGTGGGCGCGGTTCGGGCGACGGCCCAGCTGAGCGACACGATGATGCCGGGCGTGGTGAGCCTGCCTCACGGCTGGGGTCACGACCGACCGGGCACCCGCCTCGGCGTCGCCGGAGAGCGCCCTGGCGTCAGCGCCAACGACCTCACCGACGAGCAGGTGGTCGACGCCATCTCGGGCAACGCGGTGCTCAACGGCGTTCCCGTTCGGCTGTGCGCCGTCTAGGACCGCTCACTCCGGGCAGATGAACTCGGTCACGACGAGGCTGTCGATCAGGTGCGTGTTGGTCGCCCCCCCGGTACCCGCAGTGAAGCCGACGACGGCAGGAAAGTCGTAGTGACCCGGTAGATCGGCGTCAACGTAGGTCACACCGTCGATCTCGATCAGCACCCGCGGCGCCGCCACGACCACCCGCATGCTGTGCCAGCCCGTGTCCTCCATCTCGGGCAGCTCGGCCCAGATCGCTGGGTCGTCGACATCGCCGTCGAAGGTGAACATCAGGTGATCGAGCGGCGTCGGGTCTTGGCCGTCGTTGAAGTAGGTGTCGACCTCGATGGACCACCCCGGAAGCGCGGGACCCGCCGTGCAGGGCGCATCACCGCCGTAGCCGATGCCACAGCCCGTGCCGCCGAGGTACGAGACCGCTCGCGTCGTGTCGAGCGCAGTGAGCGAGATGCCATCCGCCCCGGTGCCGTCGCCGATGTAGAACAGAAACTCGATCTCGACGTTGTCCCCCCCGACCGCCACGTCGGTGGTGAAGGCCGAGCCGACCTGGTTCTCGGTCGTCGTGGTGAGCTCCACGCGCTCCTCGACCTCGTCCCAGCGTGCGCTGCCCGAGAAGATCCAGCCCTCGAGGTCGAGGACCTCCTCGTCGTAGCCGGCCTGCTGGCAGAGCCCGACCGTGGCCTCGGCGCTCTGGCCACAGGCATCCGTGACCACGGCTCGCAGGGTGTGGTCTCCCTCGGTGCGGGGGTTGAACCACTCGCCGATGGCCTCCCCATCTGACGTCGGCGGCGTGTCGGCCACGTAGCCATCGATGTCTGAAAACCACTGGACGAGCAGCGTCTCGAGCGGCGTCTCCTCGTCGGTCACGCGCGCATGGAGCGACACGGGCGCCGCCTGCCCGAGGACCTCCCCGGAGGTCGGACGGAGCAGCGTCAGCGTGGGTGGCTGGTCTGGAAGGGAGTCGAGCGAGACCAGGATCTCGGGCTCGTCCGGGTCGTTGGACGCGACCCTCAGGCTCCCGGTGCCACCCGCCTCCGTCCTCACCGCGAGGACGATGCTCTGTCCCGGTGCGAGGACCTCAGGAGCCGGGTCGCTGGACCAGGCACCGGTGGCGATCACCTCGGTGAGCAGTGCATCCGCCGTGCCCTCGTTGGTCAGGGTGACGGACGATTCACCACCCGTGCACCTCGGTCCGAGCTCGATGTCGCGCGGCTCGACGCGCAGATCAGGCACACCGGGCTCGGCCGTGTCGGCAGGGTCGGCCTCGACCTTGCCCGAGAACCCGACCTCGCTGCACGCGACCAGTCCCAGCACCGGCATCATCCAGACCCGCATCTCGCCTCCTGACGTGCAGCGTACCCGATCGCCGCGCCGCCCGTCTCGACGGCGTGGCTCGCGCAGGCGCGCCCGGGTGGCTCACCGCTCGATGGTCTCGCCCGGCGTGAGGTCTCGGCCCACCAGTCCCGGGTGATTCACCGGCAGGTGGACCGCTCGGAAGACGGTGTTCAGAGTCCCTTGTCCGCCTAGGGGTAGCGGGTCGCCCTGGGTGAGGGGCTCGCCATCGACGACGGGGTTGAGGTAGGACCAGACCACCTCTCCCGTGACGGAGATCTCCCGGAACCTCCCATAGTTGGCGTCCGTGACGAACGTGGCACCGCTCTGGAGGCGCTGCGCACCCGACATCGAGATGGAGAAAGTCTCTCCGTCCGACCAGCTCCAGGACAGCTCCTCGGGCCCCCAGGCCTCGCCCTCGCGTGCGTACCTGGCACCATCCCAGGGTGGCGTGAGCTGCTCGATGGAGCTGACCTCTCCCTCGGGCCGGTTGTCGCCGTTGTTGTAGACGAGGATGTCCCCGTCATCGAGCCAGGTAGCGTGGTGCTGCCCGAAGAGACGACGCTCGCCTGACGCGCCATGGTTTGCCGGATGCCCCCACCGGTACAGGAGCTCGCCTGCAGGACCCGCGGCCTCCTCGGTCGACGTTCCATGGTCGATCACCCAGATCTCACCCAGCCCGTGGACCGACACGAGGATGTGTGCCCGCTCGGGGTCGTAGTCGAGACTGTTCATGTGGGTCCAGTCCGACGAGCCATGCGCAGTCGCGTTGACGTCGATGCGTCCAACATTCTCGGAGAGCGCTCCGTAGCCTTCGGCGGTCGGGTCGCGGTCCTGCACGAGGTGATCCCACACACGCCACGCCCACACCTCCTCCCCTGTGTTCGGATCGAGCTCGACGAGCGTGTCGGCCCACAGCTCTCCCGTCCAGAGCAGCGATGGATCACGCCCCGCCTCGAGGGCCTCTTCCTCGGAGATCAGCTCCCAGCGGATGAGCAGCACATTGCCCGACGGCAGCAACATGGCATCGTGATGCGGATGGGTCGTGTCGGAGAAGGGGTCAAGACGCCACACCTCTGAGCCGTCCCAGTCGAGCGCGACGATTCGACCTCCTCGGCCGCCTCCATGAAAGACAGCACTGCCGGTATCCTCCGTCCGAAGGAGCAGACCGTCATCCGTCAGCCGCACGGACTTGCCTGGCCACAGCTCCCGCTCCCACCGGTGCACCTCACGACCACACCGATCGATCAGGTACGTCGTGCCTGACTTCTCGGGAGCAAACAGCGTGTACCCACTCGATGCCTCTTCGGCCCAGCGGATCAGACCGACGGTCCAGTCCGGGTCGTGCGTGCAGGGCTCCAGCGGCAGAGGCCGGGTGTCGCCGGTGTCGATGCGGCCGGTGTCCAGGCCACCGGTGTCCGCCCCTCCTGACGAGCCCGCCGTGTCGGCCGCGGCCCCCCCGCTGCTGCCGCCGGACGGAGCCCCTGAGCCGTCGCTGGCTGCGGTGCTCGACTGAGAGTCCGCAGGCCGGTCTGGCGAAGCCGGCTGCCCGGCGCAGGCCAGCAGTGCAAGAGGTAGCCACATGTGCAGAGGATACTACAGCCCCCTGCCGTACCGCTCGAGGTTGGACATGCGCCCCTGGCTTCTGCTCGCTCCGCTCCTCATCGGCTGTGAATCGTCCGCGCTCGACAAGGATGAGTCCACGCCTGACGAGATCTGCGACAACCTCGAGGATGACGACCTCGACGGCCTCGCAGACTGCGCGGATCCGGACTGCGCTGCGCTCTGCGGGGAGGTCTGCACCAACGGCACCGACGACGATCTCGACGGCCTGGTCGACTGCCTCGACGACGACTGCGACGGGCTGTGCCCCGAGAACTGCGGTGACGGGCGCGACAACGACGGGGACGGCGCGGTCGACTGCGACGACCGGGACTGCTTCGGCAGCTGCCCCGAGGTCTGTGGCGACGGCTTCGACAACGACGGCGATGGCAAGGTCGACTGCCTCGACGAGGAGTGCGTCGATCCCTCCTGCGACGAGGTCTGCACCGACGGGCGCGACAACGACGCCGACGCGCTCGTCGACTGCGACGATGACGACTGCAACGACCCGTCCTGCATCGAGAACTGCACCGACGGGCGCGACAACGATGCGGATGGCCGCATCGACTGCGACGACACCGACTGCGACGGGGCCTGCCCCGAGATCTGCACCGACGGCCGCGACAACGACGCCGACGGGCGCATCGACTGCGAGGACGACGAGTGCGCCGAGCTGTGTGATGCCGACGGCGACGGCTTCTTCAACGCCGACTACGGCGGCGACGACTGCGACGACACCCGCTTCGAGGTCAACCCGAGCCGTCCTGAGATCTGCAACGGCGACGAGGTGCTCGACGACGACTGTGACGGGCTCTTCGACGAGGACGACCCCGACATCGACCCGCTCACCCTCATCGCCTGGGGCCGTGACGACGACGGCGATGGCTACGGCACGGGCATCGATGCGATGCTGGCCTGCCAGCAGCCCGCGGGCTTCGGCTTCGCCAATACCGACTGCGACGACAGCCGCGACGACGTGAACCCGGCTGCACCCGAGGTGTGCAACCCGGACGGCCCGATCGACGAGGACTGCGACGGGCTCATCGACGACGACGACCCGGACGTGAGCGAGGACGGCTACCTGGAGTGGTTCGCCGACCGGGACGGCGACGGCTTCGGCGCCGACGACGACTTCGAGTACGCCTGCAGCCGACCCGACGGGACCTCGGCCACCAGCGACGACTGCGACGACAGCGACCCGAGCATCGGTCCCCCCAGCCTGTGGTACCCCGATGCCGACCGGGACTCATTCGGTGCGGGCGAGCCCGTCGACCCCACGCCGACCTGCGAGCCTCCGGGGCCGGGACTCGCGCCCGACTGGGTCGGAGAGGACTGTGACGATGCCGACCCACTGTCCTACCCGGACGCTCCGGAGATCTGCGAGGACGGGGTGGACCAAGACTGCGACGGGCGCGACGTCCCCTGCACGTCGACGCTCTACACCGTTCGTACAGGCGACGATGTCCTGCGTCGCTTCGACGGGGACACCTTCACCTTCGAGGACATCGGTCCACTCGGCGTCGGCTTCGACTTCGGTGAGCTGGCCTGGGATCCCGTACGCGAGGTGATGTGGATGATCGACGGACGCCCTGCCGAGGCGCTCTACACCGTCGATCTCCGGACTGGAGCCGCATCCCTGGTTGGCGTGCACGGCGTCACCGACTTGTTTGGCCTGGCCGTCGACCCGGTCACGGGCGAGATCTACGGCAGCGGAGAGTCTCCGACGGGCTGGTACTCCCTGGACCCGCTCACGGGCGCTGCGCGCCTCATCGGCTCACCGGCGAGCGCCATGGACGGGCTGGACTACGACGCGACACGCGGTCGCTTCGTGGGGCTGGCCGCCGGCGGTGGGGACCTGGTCGAGGTCGATCCGGCGACGGGTGTGTCCACGGTCATCGACAACCAAGGCTTCGTCAACAACTGCGGGCTCGCCCACGACCCGGCGACGGACAGCTACCTGGCGATCGACTGGTCGGGGGACCTGTACCGGTACGATCCGGACGCGGTGGATGTGCGTGTGCTGGAGCGCAGCGGCCTGGGCGCTCATGACGGACTGACAGTGGGGCCGCCACCCTAGCCGTTAGGCTTGGCTTCGGGCGTCGCGTCGATGGTGGGCGCGGCAGTCTGGCTGCAGGGGCGGGCTTGGTCCACAGAGGCAGCTCTTCGTCAGTCCGCCTGGTGCGTCGGTCGGACGGGCCGCCGTGCTGTGCGCTTCGTGGCACGCCGCGTACCTCACGTACCTGGCACCTTCGCCTAACTGTCCATGGGCGCCGCTACGTACCTGGCACGCACGTCGTGGTTACCCTCGCGCAGCCGACACACCTGCGTACCTGGCACCGACATCCAGTGGCTGGCACGTTCGCGTACCTGGCACCTTCGCGTACCTGGCACCCCCGCGTACCTGGCACCCCCATCGCCTCCGCGTACCTGGCACCC
>PKDJ01000349.1 GCA_002862545.1 Pseudomonadota bacterium | reverse complement strand
CGTCCGTGTCCGAATCGGCGTCCGTGTCCGAATCGGCGTCCGTGTCCGAATCGGCGTCCGTGTCCGAATCGGCGTCCGTGTCCGAATCGGTCTCGCCGGTCGGCGTCGTCTCGACGGCCGAGTCACCCGAATCGCTGTCCTTGCCACCACAGCCTACGGCCAGCGTCAACACCAGGAACAACCTCCATCGTCGCATCCTCACCACCTCCAGGCGGAAGAGCAGCGCAGACCGCACGCCGTCCGCAGCACCATCACGCGCAGGCGAGCAGCCCATGTCCGTGGAGTCCGGACTCGAAGCACAGCGAGCTGGAGGCGTAGACCTCGGTGAGGGCGTCGACAATCTGGGGATCGTAGAGGCTGCCCGCGCCACGCTGAAGCGTCTCCACAGCGCTTGCGGCTCCCAGGCTCGTCACCGCAGAGCGGCGCTGGGTCAGCATGTCGTAGGTGTCAGCCACCCCGACGATTCTGGCCAGAAGAGGAACACTCTCGTGGCTCTTTCCGAGCGGGAAGCCACTGCCATCCATGCGCTCTCCCTGAAGCAGAATGGCATGGGCCACTCGGGTCAGCGACGCACACCGGCCGACCAGGCTGGCTCCGACCATCGCGATGGTCGCCTGGGCTTCCTCCCCCTGGAGCTCCTCCGACGAGAGCCGCAAGCGTCCGATCTCGTGCAGCAGCCCCGCGTGGAAGGCATCCCGACAGAACCCCACGTCCAGACCTAGGCGCGTCGCGATGTCGAACGCCAGCGTCGCGACGCGACAGGAGTGCGCCATGGCCTCTGGGTGCTCGGCACCGAGGCGCTCCGTCCAGGCGTCGATCTGCGTGTGAGCATCAGGCAGCAACCTGAGAGAGCGCTTCTCATCGTACATCGTCAGATCTCCGGTCGCGGCCTGTTCCACCCACACCTTGCGAGCGAGGCTCTCGGAGAACTCTGGACGGGGACTGACATGCGGGGCCTCCGCAGGCGCGAAGACCCCGAGGTTCAGGCTCGGAGGCTCGGGGTTGCTCGACCTCGATCGACGCTAGAGGCGACGCCGTAGCAGCAGCCCGCCAGCCAACAGCAGCCCCCAGAACCCCATGCCGAGGCTGCGGCGGGGCGTGACCTTGGAGACACGTCGCGCGAGCTCATCGTCGCAGCTTCCTGGGTTTTCGGCCATTCCCTGTCCACAGATCGGGAACTCCGACTCCAGGTACTCCTCGTACTGGATGAACCGGATCTGCTCGTTCTGCGAGCCATCGCGCGTGGGCTCGAAGATCAGGTCCTGGGCAGTCGCTGCGTCGTACCGAAGCCGGAGTCGGGTGAGGTACACCTCGTAGCCCTGGTACCCGAAGTCCTCCGAAGAGGCCGCCACATAGCCCAGAGCCTCGAGCATCTGCGGATCGACTTCCTCGAAGCCCGGGGAGCACGGATCGCACTTCTCCCAGCCCGGCCAGGAGTACTCGAGTGTGTAGCCCGGGGAGACCCCGCCGAAGCTCGTGTCGAGGTGGTCCTCGAAGAAGGCATCGACATCGTCGTCGGGCGGCATGCAGTCGTCCTCGAGGTCGACGGGCCCGGCGTTCTGTGGACGCGTCCGGCCCGCGTCGGGCGACGTCAGCGTGAAGAGCAGCACCTCTTGGCGGCCCGAGCTGTTCAGCGCCCCGAGTCGCGTCGGCAGCGTCCAGGCGTCGCTCGCACCCTGCGGGTAGCCGAACTGGATGGGCTCGAGGAAGGCGCCGTCCGGCAGCTCGTCGAGCGAGACGCGCACCGCGAAGAAGTAGAGCCCGGCGTCGATGTACTCCTGAAGGACGGCCTCGCCACCATCGGGCACCGCATAGCCCTCGAGCTGCAGCCAGCTCAGCAGGTCGCCGGACTCCTCGGCGGAGAGGACCACAACCTCGTAGGCGCCGATGGCAAACTCGGCCTCGATCTTCACGCTGTCGAGCGCTGACTCTGTGCCACCGTATGAGCTGGCGACCGCAGAGTCGGCAGTCGCCTTCGTCAGGGCGACCTCCCCCCCCGAGCACCCGAGCGGACAGCCGCGCGACCCGTACGTATGGCCGTAGTAGCCGCTGTCCCAGCCCCCGAGCTGGTCGCAGGTGTAGGACACCAGGCGCGGTGCCGTGTAGCTGTCGAGCTGGTCGATCCAGTCCCGGTCGACAAGCCGCACGTCGGCCGGTCCGAGGATCTCGGGCACAGGAACCACCATCGCGAAGTCGGACACGTCCGCCGAGACGTCGTTGGCCATCGTCAGGGTCACCCTGCCATCCTGGCGAGCCACCACGATTCGACTGGCCCCATTCTCCAGCGTCGAGCCAACGGGCCCGACATACGCACCACAGAACGCACTCGCGACTGCGCTCAGCATCAAAGCAACCATTTCTTCCCCACCTTGCCCCGCCCCAGCCTACCTCACGCTTCCAGAGCTCGGGGGGCGTTCTGCCACTCGGAACGCTCCTTCGGTCGTCAGCGGCCCAGTGGACGGCTAAGGTGCGCGTCTCGCGCAGGAGATCCCGTGGCGGAGCCCCTGGTCAAGCGCACGCCGGCATCCATCATTCTCGCCGCCGTCAAGCAGCTCAGACCCAAGCAATGGACGAAGAACGCCTTCCTCTTCGCAGCGCTGATCTTCTCGGCGCAGTTCCTCGATCCCACCATGGTCTTCCGGGCCACTCTGGGCTTCGCGGCCTTCTGCTTGCTGTCGTCCACCGGCTACGTCCTCAACGACTACCTCGACCGTGAGGCCGACCGAAAGCACCCCAAGAAGCGCTTTCGTCCCATCGCGAGTGGTGCTCTCCCCATCCCAGCCGCCCTCACCCTGATGGTCGCCATCGCGGTGGGAGGCTCGGCCATCGCCTTCAGCCTCTCGTGGCAGTTCCTGGCGATTGCCTACCTCTACCTGTTCACCACGCTCTCCTACAGCTTCTACTTCAAGCACCGGGTGATCCTCGACGTGATGGTGCTGTCCTCGGGCTTCGTGTGGCGCGCCATCGCTGGCGCGATCGCGATCGGCGTGGCCGTCAGTCCCTGGTTGTTCCTGTGCACGGCCTTCCTGGCGCTCTTCCTGGGCTTCAACAAGCGACGCGCCGAGCTGCTGCACATCGGAGCCGACAGCGGCACCCGCCGAAACCTGCAGGACTACTCGCCGAAGATGCTCGAGCAGTACCAGTCGATCGTCACCGGCAGCACCGTGCTCTGCTACGCGCTCTACACCGTGAACAACGACCACACGACGTGGATGGTCCTCACGATTCCCTGGGTTCTGTACGGCATCTTCCGCTACATCTACCTGGTCGATCGCCACGGCGAGGGCGGCGCACCCGACGAGACGCTCCTGCGTGACCGTCCGATGCTGCTCACGGGCCTTGGCTACGTCCTCACGGCCGTCCTCGTGCTCCTCGGCAGCCAGGCGGGGTGGATGCCGGAGCTCATCCCGACACACTGACCGCGCCGCTGTGTCACAAGCAGACCGCACGAGCTCCCCGCAGGCGGTACGGTGTCCCGGGAGGCGTTCCTGATCCTCGCGCTGCTCGCTTGCCTGGCCACCGCGGCCATACCGGTTCCCGTGGAGCGGTACAGCCACGCGCTCGGTCTCGTCGAGAAGCTCTACCTGTACCCCGACCGCCTCGATGAGCAGCGGCTGTTCGGGTACGCCGTCAGCGGACTCGCGGATGACCTTCCCTGGCTGATGATCGAGCGAGAGGGAGCCACGGTCAGCCTGTTTCACGGAGACGGCACGCCCCTCGGG
The DNA here is from genome assembly GCA_002862545.1 of Pseudomonadota bacterium. Classification (GTDB taxonomy): domain Bacteria; phylum Myxococcota_A; class UBA796; order UBA796. The sequence continues at coordinate 13,627 of PKDJ01000349.1, read as the reverse complement.
CAGGTCACTGTCGAGTCCATGCGCAGGCTGCCCCATGCCCTGGCCGAGGTGGAGCAGCGGGTGCGCGACAGCAAGCATCCACTGGGGGACACCGACGCACGCCTGTCGCTGCTGAACGGTCTGGCATGGGGCCTCGACAGCTACACCCGCGTGCTCTCAGGAGACCGCCTCAGGCGCTTCAAGGTGCGCCTGAAGGGGGTCACTGTCGGTGTCGGAGCCGGACTCACTCGCCGAGACGACGCGCTGCTGATCACGAGCATGGCGGCAGACGGGCCCGCGGCTCTCGGCGGGCTGCTCGAGGGAGACATCGTGCTCCGCATCGACGGTCGTCCGACGGTGAACATGCCCTCCCGTGAGGCGACAGCTCTGCTCGAGGGGGACGACGGGACGCAGGTCAGCGTCCGCGTCCTCCGGGACGGCGAAGAGCGAGAGTACGTCCTCACGCGTGCCTCGGTCGTCGTGCCCAACGTCGAGCATCGCGTGCTCGAGGACGACATCGGCTACGTCCGCATCACCCATGTGTCCCAGCGCACCTCGGAGAACCTGCGGAAGGCCCTCGCGCTGCTCCGCGATGCCGGTGCCCTTTCGACAGGCTTGGTCCTCGACCTTCGCGGCAACACCGGTGGCTCGATGAAGGAGGCTGCCTACTCCGCCGACGCCTTCCTGACCGAGGGCCTGCTGCTCCGCACCGTCGGTCCCGACGGTGGACGCGTGCCCAACCTGCAGGCCCGCATGGAGGCGACAGCCACCGATGACGAGCCGGATGTGCCGATCGTTGTCGTCGTAGACGACCGCACCGCCTCGGGCTCGGAGATCCTCGCTGGAGCGCTGCTGGAGCACGGCCGCGCCGCCCTCGTCGGCACGCGGACCTACGGCAAGGGCACGGTCCAGAAGACCTACACCCTCGATGATGATGCACAGCTCAAGCTCACCGTCGCCCAGTACATCCTCGCCAACGGCCGGGAGATCGCGGGCCAGGGCATCGTCCCAGATGTCGTCCTCGGAGCTGTGCGACTCGAGGCCTCCGGCATGCGGCTCGCCGGCTACGACGAGGGCTGGCTGCGAACCCCCTTCGAGGACGTGCTTCCCTGGATTCAAGAGGCTCGGGGCTGGCGTGGTCTGGTCCCCGAAGATCGGGACTTGCCCCTGGAGATTGCCCGCCGCGCCGTGAAGGCCAGCACCGGCCCCTCCCGAGACGAGACGCTGGCGGCCCTCCGTGGCGTCGCGGCACAGGTGCGCGCTGCTGAAGAAGACCACCTCCTCCAGGCCCTCGCTCCGCGGCAGGTGGACTGGAGCCCAGCGCCCGAGGACGGCACCTTCATGGAGGTGAAGGTCTCCGTCGCGGCCTCCCCGTCAGCGGACCGCACGGATGCCGTCGACATCGTGGTCGACCTCGAGAGCAACGACAGCGAGCCCATCCATCAGGCCCTGGTCGAGCTGGAGTCGAGCCACGCGATCTGGGACGGCGTGGTGCTGCCCATCGGTCGCATCGAGCCCGGTCAGGCTCTCCAGCGCTCCACACAGCTCCCCCTGCCACCCGGCATCGCGCCTCGCGAAGACCTCGTCAGCGTGCGCCTCCGTGCTGACAAGCGGCCTCCCCTGCTCATCGGAGAGGAGGTGCTGCGGGTGGCCTCGACACCCGAGCCCCGCCTGCAGCTGTCGGCCCGCCTCGTGCCACACGTCGAGGACCAGCACCGCGCCGAGATCACCCTCACCAACACCGCATCGCATGCCATCTCGGGCGTGCAGGTCGCCTTCGAGTACCCCGGAGATCTGGACGTCGAGCTCGTGGACCACGTCGCCCAGACCAACCTCATTCCAGCACGAGACTCCCAGCGATTCGACCTCGCGCTGCGTCTCGGCGACGACCCTCCCGATCCACTGCCTCTGACGATCGAGGTCGCCTCCGAGCGCTACGAGCAGCTCCTCGAGTGGGACGTGGCCCTGCCCGTCGACGGCACCGAGATCGAGCGGGAGGCTCCGCTCGTCACCTGGCGAGGCGGACCGCCCACGGCTGCGCCGATCGGCGCGCTGGCCGTGCCTCTCCGAATCACCGACGAGCATGGGCTGGCTGATGTGATGGTGTACGTCAACGGCACCAAGGTGGCCTGGGCCGGGGGCGGCTCGCGGAAGCTCGACATCGACACCACCGCAGAGCTCCATGGGCGCTCGAACCGGATCGTCGTGTATGCGACCGATGACCATGGCATCCAGACGAAGCAAGCCTTCGTGGTCCGAGGCGAAGCCGAGGCGACCGTCGACGCCGACTGAGCCGTCATGGTCAGCGCGACACTGCTGCCGCGATCACACCGCGGAGCCAGCCGAACAGACGCTCAAGCCTCTACTTTCCTTGGGCACGTTCCTCGCATCCCCTCTGCGAGAGGAGGTCAGATGCGCTGGACTGTGATGTGTCTGCTGGCAGCTGTTGGCTGTGAGGTCGCGGTGATGTGTACCGAGATCGGCTGCCAAGGTGAGCTCGAGGTGGAGCTACCCGCCGCAACACTCGCCGAGGGCGAGTACGTCGTGGGGCTCGAGATCGGCGACACCGTGGAGTCGTGCCTCATCACGCGTCCCTCAGAGGGCGACACCGGTGAGACCACCGGCGACTGCGTGGTCGCTGTCGACGGCGACATCGTCTGGCTCCTGTTCCCCCTGCCCATGGGTGCGGAACCCGAGCGGATTCCCGTGACGATCACGGCCTCGGGGGAGGTCGTCGCCACGGGCGTCGCGGAGCCCAGCTGGGAGGACCCCTACTACCCGAACGGCGAGCAGTGCGACGACGTCTGCTACCGGGGCCTCGCCAGCATCGTGCTCGACTGATGGGCCCCGGGCGGCGACGACACGCTCGGCTCGCCCGACAGCGAGGCCCCCGTGCAGGCGGCCGACAGAACCCAGAGCGCGGTGCAGGCGATCCATCTCATCACGCTCTCCTTCAGAGGCCCACGACCATCCAGGCGAGTCGATCGTCTCCCGGCCCCGAGCCCGCGAGTGTCATCGCGAAGACGACCAGATCGTGCTCGGGGATGGCCTGAACGGCCACGGACAGAGGCTCGCGCTCCCCCGCATCGAGCGTGAGCAGGCTCGGCGCGTCTGGAGCACCGACCAGTGCACGCACCGCCAGCCCCTCTGGCTCGTCGATGATCGCCACAGCAGCGAGGAGCTCGTCCACGACGAAGCCATCGAGGACGCTCACCGACTCGTCGGGGAACACCAGCCAGCTCTCCTCGGGACCAATGATGGAGCCACCAATGCCCGGCTCGGCCAAGACCACCTGCTCCCCACGGTGACGTGCATCCACCGGACTCCGCTCGCGCCACGGCTGCTCCACCGCGGGCTCAATCGTCGCCCACACTGGATCGTGCACCACCGAGCGGCAGCCCTCGAGCCCGCACACCACCCCTTCCGACGGCAACCCCGGCTCGACAAAGCAAGTCCAGCCCACCGTGTCTCGGTCGAGAGCGGCCGGATCGAGCGCCTTCCCACCATCGGTGTCGAGCACGATCGTGCCGTCTGGACCGCACGCCCAGGCCGTGACGGTGCCGTCGGGCTCCACTGCAGCGTCGAGAGCAGCCACCGAGACCCTCTCGAGACCGAAGAAGGCGTCTTCTTCGAGACCGACCGACCAGCTCCCTGCAGAGCGTGACAGCCGCGCGGAGCGCAGGACCGTCGGACCGTCTTCGAAGGCCCACAGCACGGTCAGCTCAGAAGGGTGTCCGAGGAGCGCGAGCGCCGGCTCCACAGAGGTGCCCGCGACGAGGACCTCATGGTCGAGCACCACCGTCGGTTGACCGATGGCGTGCGTCTGGAGGACGACTCCTGGACCATCGCCACCGCGAGACCCTGCCGACGCACCAATGATCAGGTGTCGTCGGGTGGAGGCGATGCTCACGGACCCGATGCCCGCCCATGACGCAGCATCGAGCAGCAGGCCCGCTGTGTCGCTTCCATCACAGTCGCTGTCGACACCGTCATCGAGACGGTCGATCCCGCTCGGGGAGATCTGCGGATCGCCATCGTCGCAGTCGCCGGGCTGCCACCCCCCGACGCCATCCCAGCGCTCGTCGAAGGCACGTGCCAGCGCCTCGTCACCAAGCCGCACATGCCCGTCAGCATCGGCGTCGTAGTCCTGGTCACCGGCGCAGTCGCTGTCGACCCCGTCGTAGGGTGCGTCGTCGGCGCCTGGGTAGATCGTGGCGGGTGCAAGGCCGTCCTCGGCGACATCGAGACAGTCTCCCCACTGCGTGCCGAAGGGCGGAGTGCCACCCCAAGCAGACGCGATCCACGCCTCCCGGGCCGCGGCCCAGACCTCCTCGTCAGGGAGCCAGCCGTCGCCATCCGCGTCGTAGTCGTCGTCGAAGCCACAGTCCGCATCGACGCCATCGTACGGCGTATCGACAGCACCTGGATGCACCGACGCATCGTCGTCGTCGCAGTCGTCGAAGCTCCCGGGCTCGAGGGCTAGCCCCCACTCCTGCGCATAGGCCTCGCGGGCAGCGAGGGTGCTGGAGCCGTCAGGCAGCACCGCTGGACCAAAGCCATCTCCGTCCGCGTCATAGTCGTCATCGCCACCGCAGTCCCCATCGATGCCGTCGTACGGCGTGTCTGGGGCACCTGGATGAATGGACGCGGCATCGGCTCGGACTCCAGGATCGTCCGCACAGTCTACGTCGTCGGGCAGGGAGTCTGGCCAGTCACCAGCGTAGTCCGCTCGGGAGAGACCCGGGAATCCGTCCCCGTCGACATCGAGCAGGTCGCCTCCCGAGCAGTCGTTGTCGACCCCGTCGTAGGGGACCTCGACGCCACCGGGGTACACCTCTGCGTTCCGATCGTCGCAGTCACGACCGGCAGGAACGCCATCACCGTCTCGATCACGGCTCGTTGGCGTGCCGCAGCCCACGAGCAGGGCGACGGCGATTCCTAGAGACCGAAGAATGCCCAGCCCACACCGTGATGCAGCGGATCGTCGTCGTCGCCGCCTGCCGCCACCGCGATCACCAGTCGGTCATCGTCCGCATACACCGACACGCCGTTGGGAGTGACCGGGACATCGTCGCGCTGCACGGGGATCTCGAGCAGCTCGAGACCCGCCTCCGGGTCGCCATAGGCCAACAGCACCAGCCCCGTGTCAGTCAGCGCGGTGATGTACAGATCGGAGCCCACAGAGGCCAGCGATGCACTGACCACCGTCTCGGTGGGGATCACGTCAGACCAGGACACACTCGGTCCGTAGACATCGACACCACCCGTCTGGTCGAGGAACAGGTGCCAGCCGTCGCTGTACTCGACCTGCGCATAGGGCGCGTGCTCGAACCAGAGGGGCTCCTCATCGGGCGACTCGTCGAGACGGTCGAGGTCACCCAGGAGAGGACGAAACTCGTACGCGAGACAGCGGTTCAGCCGATCGTCGTCCGACTCGCCGCAGATCTCGACGACCCCGCTCGAGGTCTCGGGATCGGCGCGGAAGTAGCACTGGGTGATCGGAAGGTTGATGTCCGCCTCGGGGATGAACAGCTCCGTCTCGACCAGGGTCTGGGCACTGTCCCCCTCGACCCCTCGCAGGAGCTGAAGCACCGGCTGGGTGGGATCCTCGTCGTCGAAGCCACAGGCCACGAGCCAGGGGTCTCCGCCGTCGTCGACGACGAGATCGACATCGAGCGCGCGGAACGTCGTCGTGGTGTTGGAGAACTCGGAGCGACCCGGGAGGTACTCACCGTAGCGCAGGCTGTAGTCGAACAGCGAAGCAGCCAGCCACGAGCGGGCCGACAGATCCGAGCCGAGCGTGTAGGCCACTGCGACCCACGCCTCTCCATCGACCACGTCCATGTCGAGCGTCTCGCCAAGAGCCCCTGCGGAGAACTCACTCAGCGACCCCTGGAAGACGTTCGGCGCGTGAACCGACTCGGGGCTCGAGCTCACCTCGAGCGGGTCGAAGAACAGCGCGACGCCCGCCTGGTACCAGTCGGGCGACTCGTCGCCACAGGGCTCCGCCTCGCAGCGAATCGGACGGAACTGCTCGGCGAGCGCAGCAATCACATAGTGACGCTCGTTCCGCACGATGCTCGGCGCGCGCGGGCTCGTCCAGCCGTAGTCTCCGAACATCAGGCGGGTAGTGTCGTCTTCGCCGTTGCAGTCTTGATCGACCCCGTCGCCGATCACCTCGAGGGCTCCCGGCAGGACGGTCGCATCCTCGTCGTTGCAGTCGCCCTCACGCGGCCCGAGCTGGTGCTCCGGGTAGCTGTAGCCCCAGGACTCGACGTAGGCGTTGAAGCCATCGGTAGAGCCGTCGGGCATGAACCCGTCCCCGTCGGCGTCGAAGTCGTTGGCACCATCGCAGTTGCCGTCGATGCCATCGCCGTAGATCTCGACCTCTCCCGGGTTCACCGCGGCCGGGTCGGGCGCCTTCGTCGGATCGGGTGCGTCGAGACAGTCGCCGAAGGAGTCGTCGAGGAAGGGATGATCGTCGCGGCTGTAGTAGCGCGACACGAAGGTGTCGAAGTCGAGCTCGTAGTCGGCTGGCATCCAGCCGTCGCCGTCCTGATCGAAGTCGTTGTCACCGCTGCAGTCCTGGTCGACACCGTCGTAGGGAATGTCTTCGACGGCCGTTCCTGGACTGACCTCGTCGTCTTCGTCATCGCAGTCGCCGAAGTCTTCTGCGAACAGGCCTTGGTAGCTCCACTCGTTCACGTAGTTCGTGAACAGCTCGCGCACGTCGATGCGGTTTCCGCCTTCGTCGAGGATGAAGTCAGGCATGTAGCCGTCGTCGTCGTCGTCGAAGTCGTTGTCACGGCCACAGTTGGCGTCGATCCCGTCGTAGCGCCGGTCGGCGTTACCCGGAAACACCTGGCTCGCGCCCGGGTAGACATTCGGGTCGTCGCGACAGTCCACCAGCGCCGGATCATCGGGCAGGATCTCGGGCCAGACGCCATTCGTCGTGGCCTCGTAGTCCGCCCGACTGATGCCCGGGAAGCCATCACCGTCGGCATCCAGGACGTCCTGACCGTTGCAGTCGTTGTCGAGGCCGTCGTAGGGGATCTCCTCGGCACCCGGGAAGATGTTCGGGTTGGTGTCATCGCAGTCGTCGCCAGCGCCCTCGAGACCACCCGGCACACCGTCACCGTCCTCGTCGATCTGCGCGTACTGCTCCTGGAGCACGCCACCCGGGATGTAGGTGCACCCCGACGCCACCAGCGCCAGGACAACGCCCGTGAGCGGAAGCAGTGTGCGAGTCCTCACCATCCGTTCTCCCCGCTCCGTCCAGTCGGCCTGCACGCGGCCGCTGCTTCGACGTGTAGCGCACCTTCGCGCACCCATCTACGCGAAGAATGTACCACGCTGTTTCGCCGCTGTGGGCCGCGTGACGCCATCGCGCATCATCCGCTGGACGACGGGCTTCTCAGATGCAGAAAGTGCTCAACATTCCCTGACTTTGCGCCTGCCACTCCGGAGTCCGCGCCGGCGATGACCTCGAACCCCTGTGCGACAGCATCGGCGCGGACCCTGTCGATGGCCTCGGCGCGATCCGCATCGGTCCGGACACGCCCGCCGGCACCGAGAGCCTCTCGCCCGACCTCGAACTGGGGCTTGACGAGAATCACTGCCTCGCCGCCGGGCTCCAGGATGCGCTCCACGGCGGGCAAGATCAGGCGCAGCGAGATGAACGACAGATCACCGACCACCAGCCCGATCGGCTCGGACAGCGACTCGAGATGGCGCGCGTTCACTCCCTCGTGCAGCACGACCCGCTCATCCGTGCGCAGGCGCCAGTGGAGCAGGCCCCGACCGACATCCACCGCGTGGACTCTCTCGGCACCGCGCATGAGCAGCACCTCGGTGAAGCCACCGGTGCTCGCTCCGAGATCGGCACACACCCGCCCAGCCGGATCCACGCCGAAGGCATCGATCACCGACAGCAGCTTGAGGGCCCCACGGCTGACCCAGGGATGGTCGGTCTTGGCCAGCGTGATCTGACGGCTGGTGTCGACCTGGGTGGCCGCCTTGGTCGCAGGGAAGCCGTCGACGAGCACCACGCCCGCCTCGATCAGCTCTCGGGCACGCAGCCGTGATGCCGCGTGGCCGCGGTCGACGAGCAAGCGATCGAGTCGGACCTTCCGCCCCACTCAGAGCCCGCACGCCACGGCGCTCACACGTCGCGCTCGATCGTGTAGCGCGCCAGCTCCACGAGTCGCTGTGGGCGGGCGAGCGGCGCGACGGCGGCAATGGCCTCGTCGACCAGCTCCCGTGCGCGTGCCTGCGAGGCCTCGAGCCCGAGCAGCTTCACGAAGGAGGGGGGGCCATCCTCCCCAGCATCTTCGTCGGCGTCGAGCCGGTCGTCGGCCAGCTGGAAGGCGAGACCGACCGCCTGACCCCAGACGCGGAGGGCCGCCTGCTCTTCTCGGCTCGCGCCGCCGGCGATCCCGCCGAGCGTGGCCGACGCGGCGATCAGCGCCCCGGTCTTGAGGCGATGAAGGCGGGTGAGGGTGGCCTCGTCGGTGACACCGCCCGTGATGTCGGCGACCTGGCCCCCGACCATTCCGCGGTAGCCCGCCGCCTCAGCGAGCGTGGCGACGCAGGCGATCCGAGCCTCGGCAGGCAGAGGAGCGTCCGCGAGGATGGCGAAGGCATCCGTGAGCAGCGCATCGCCCACCAGGATCGCCGTCGGCTCGTCCCAGGCGACGTGAACGGTCGGCCGACCCCGACGCTCATCGTCGTCGTCCATGGCGGGCAGGTCGTCGTGAACGAGCGAGTAGGTGTGCACCAGCTCGACCGCTGCCGCCGGCGGCAGCGCACGCGCCACGTCGTTCGGATCGGCTGCACAGGCCTCATAGGCTGCCAGGCAGGCCAGAGGCCGGAAGCGCTTGCCGCCACCGAAGACCGGGTAGCGCAGAGGCTCCGCGAAGGCCTCGGGCCATGAGTCGAGGTAGCGCTCCGCGAGGAACGCATCGAACCCGGCCCGCTGAGCCGCGGCCCACTCCATCAGCGTCACGGCATCAGCCCGGGGAGAAGAGGAGCTGGTACTGCACCACGGCGGTCTTGCCCTCGCCGAGGGGCTCGTACGTGATGTTCGGGAGGTACTGCTCGACACAGAGGCGCAGCGCCTCGTCCTCGATGTTGGTGCCCGCCGAGATCTCGGGGGGCTCCATGTGCTCGCCCTCGGGACCGATCGTGGTCTTCAACAGCATGCGGCCGTTGAGGCGCGGGTTGCGGCCCAGAGCTTGGCTGTAGCAGGACATGAAGGACGCCTTGAGCGGCTGGATCGCCGCATCCGCCTTCTTCTCGCTGATGGCACCCACGGTGCGCGGCGAGCCGAACGTGATGCCGCGGGGAAGGCCGGAGCCCTCCGCCACGCCCGTGGGCTCCTTGGGGCCCTCGGGCTTCATCTTCGCCAAGCCGACCTTGGCCGCACCTGCCTCGCGGGCGAGGTCGACCATGTCGACCACTCGGCCATAGAGCACCGCAGAGTGTGCATCGATGAAGACGTTCTTCTTGCCCATCGAGCGGAGACGCCGGGTGACCTCGAGGAAGACGCGCTCCTCGTCCATCAGCGTGCGGTTGAGGGCCAGCTTGCCGTCTTCGTAGACCGCGATCACCAGCTGCTCGCTGGGCGTGTCGGTCTTGGGCGGTGGCTTGTCGCTCACGCCCGGCAGCTTCACGCCCATCTCCTCGATCTGAATGGGCATGTTGACCATCATGATGATCAGGACGACCAGCACGATGTCGATGAGCGGCGTCATGTTGATCTCGGAGACGGCGCCGCCGCCTCCGCCGAGGCTGGCGCCCATTACTTCTCCTTCCCGGCCGCGAGCTTGACCGCCGTGAGGCGGTTCTCGGACAGGACGTCCATGACCTCACGGACCTTGCCGTACTCGAGGCTGGAGTCGCCCTTGATCAGGATGGTCGTCTCGGGGCGCTTGCGGAACTCCGCGTTCACCGCCGCGATCAGGTCGTCCTTCGTCACCTCTTCCTGCTCGACGGCCCAGCGGCCGTCAGCAGTGACCGAGATCACGATGAACTGACCCGCGTCGTTCACGGTGGTCGTGCTGGTCGCCATCGGCAGATCGACCGGCAGGCCGGACGAGAGCATGGGCGTGATCACCATGAACACGACCAGCAGCACGAGCACGACATCGATGAGCGGCGTCACGTTGATGTCGGCCATCGGGCCGTCGCTGTCTCCGCCGACCTTGGCGCCCATTCGCTACTTCCCCGCCATGGCGCTGGGGCCCTGAAGCTGCTTCTCCGCCCAGTCGAGGAAGTCGGACTCGGAGGAGGACAGCTCGTCCTTGACCTTGTCGACGCGGAGGTTGAAGTAGTTGAACATCCACACGCCGACGACGGCGACGCCGATGCCGATACCCGTGGTGATCAGGGCCTCGGAGATACCAGCGGAGATGCTGGCAAGACCCGAGCCGGCGGTGGCCATGCCCTGGAAGGCGTTGATGACGCCGAACGTGGTTCCGAAGAGGCCGACGAAGGGCGCAGTCGATCCGGTGGTGGCCAGGATCGTCATGCCGCGCTTCATCTTGGCGATCTCCTCGCCGTGGGCTTTGTCGACAGCGCGGCGGGCGTTCGCCACACCGTGCGCGTCCATGCGACCCGCCAGCTCCTTGAGACCGGCCTTGAGCAGAGACGCCAGGTAGGACGCCTTGAACTGCTCGTCGGACGCGATCTTCAGGGCCTTGTCGATGTCGCCGGCCTGCAGAGGCGCGACGATCTCGGCCGCGAGGCGCATCGACTGGTTCCGGGCGCGGTTGAAGGCGATCAGACGCTCGATGGTCACGAGGATCGACCCGAAGAGCATCAGGATCAGCGTGACGATGACCGACCGAGCGATGAAGCCGGAGTGTTCCCACAGCTCCGCGATCGTGAAGCCGGGCGCAGCCTCTTCAGCGTATGCGATGGACTCGAGCAGAAGCAGGAGCATGACGTGGACTCCGTGTGGCTCACAAGAAATGATGGGTGGGCCAGGGCCCGGCGACTTGGGGCCAGAACCTAGCAGAGAGCACCGGGGGCGTCAGCCCCTCAGCTTGTAGCGAATACCGATGACGACCTGGGCCTTGACCTTCTCGCGACCTGCCTTGGGCGGGTACCACCGCCACTTCAGCATGGCAGCCCGTGTCGCCGCGTGGAACACCTTCGGGCAGTCCTCGACCTTTACGTCGTAGGGAACTCCCTTCTCGTCGATGAAGACGCGAGCCTTGCAGACCTGATCACCCAGGTTCATCTGCTTGGCCGAGTCGGGGTAGCTCGGCTGGACGCGCTTCTTGACCTCGAGCTCAGAGTGGTGGAACACCCGGACACCGCCGAGCTGGCCGCCGAGCACACCGCCGACGACACCACCGACGACGCCACCGACAACTCCACCTTCTTCACCGCCCTCGACGCCGCCCTCGACGCCGCCGGTGACCTTGTTGCTCTTGATCTCTTCCTCGACCTTCTCGTCGAGCTCCTTGACCTCCTCCTGCATCTCGTCAGGAGTCTCCTCTTCCTCCTCCTCTTCGTCCTCTTCCTCGGCGTCGGCCGCAGCAGGAGGCGGAGGGGGAGGCGGAGGGGGAGGCGGAGGGGCCTCGAGATCCGCATCATCTTCGAGGACGACCTCGACCATGTCGTCGTCCATCACGAGGTCAGGCACGTACTCGGCGACGAAGAACGCACTGACGCCCAAGAAGCCGCCAATGCCAGCAGCAAACCCGAGCATGGTGATTCCGAGTGACGCGGCACGACGCTTGTTGGCTTCTTCGTCGAGATCACGCCCTACGTTGTCGAACAACGAGCCCTCCCCGAGCGGCCGCTCAACGTAGCACGAACCGAACAGCCACCAAGGTGGTCGCTCGGATCCGTTCACGGCCCACGCGGACCGGGTACCACCGCGACCGCCGCATCGCGTCGCGAACAGCGGGATGAAAGACCTCCGGACAGCCGGTCACTCGGACCTCTTCTGGCCATCCTTTTGCAGAAAGCGACACGTGCGCGCGGCAGACCTGCTCGCCGAGGTTCATGGCGCGAGCCGCGTCGGGATACCGCGGCTGGGCCAGATGACGTGCCTCGGCTCGAAGCACGCTCGCGACCGGACCACCGCCACCTCCGCCAAGGCCCTGGCTCGTCCCTGCCCCGTCGGCGGCGCCACCCTCCTCCCCGACTCCGCCGTCGATCCCGTCAGGGGTCCCGCTCACGTCTCGCAGCCGAGCATCGATTGGCTGCAGAGGGGGCGGGCTCTCGGACGGGGTCTCGGCCTCTTCGGGGGCAGCCTCCTCGGCGACCCCATGCGCGGGTGCTGCAGGCGGCGCCGCGGGGGGCGCCGGAAGATCGGCCGGTCCAGGCGGAGCGACATCCTCCTCCTCCAGCATCACGAGCGGCAGGTCGGGCTCAGGGGACACCTGCTGGCCCTGCTCCAGCGCTGCGACTCCGGACAAAAAACCGACGAAGCCCGCGAGCACGAGGGTCGAGACGAGCGAGGCGGCCTGCCTCTTCCTCCACTCGGGATCCTCCCGCCGGCCGACGCTGTCGAACATGCACACCTCCGCTGTGGACTGTGGTGTGCTCGACCAACGGAGTTGTTCACCTCGCCTTACAGCAAATCGGCCGCAGCGATCAGCGCGCGCTCCATGTCGAGCACGTGGCTCCAGCCCCGCGGCTCGGCATTCATCCACAGCACGAAGCCCGTTCCGTCGTCGCGACGGAAGAACATCTCGGTGCTCACGCCCATGTCACCGCCGTTATGGCCGATGAAGATGTCCGCCCCCAGCGGCTGCTCGTACCAGATCAACCCCTGGCCACTCGGCGCCTGCACCCTGAGGATCTCCTCGACCGTGGCTTCCTCGAGCAGACGGACCCCATCGAGCTCTCCTCCCCGGGTGACGGCCGCCGTGAAGCGGCCCATGTCCACAGCGCTGCTGCGCAGCAGCCCGTCGGGGTAGTCGGGGTAGCCGTAGTGCTCCAGGGAGCGGCAGGTCGCGTAGCAGAGGTGCGGGTGCGCCACGAGTGCCTCATCGAGGCCAGCCAGCTTCCACGATGTGTGCGCCATTCCCAGCGGCTCGAAGATCCTCTCGTCACACCACTGGGCGAAGTCCGTTCCCGTGACAGCCTCGACCATGTGCCCCGCCAGTGCGGCCCCGACGTTGCTGTACGTAAAGCCCTCTCCCGGCCCCCAGGTCGTGAAGCTTCGGCTCGGGCTGTAGTCCGCCCCCTCGGGATCGAGCACACGCTCCAGGAAGTCGGCCAGCGGCTCCACCGGATCGCCCGGCGCATACCCCTCGTCGAGCACGCTCCAGTCGTCGCGGATCCCCGAGGTGTGAGTCAGCAGGTGGCGGAAGGTGATCGCCGTGTCCGAGCGTGGATGCTCAACGGTGAAGGACAGGAAGGGGGCGATCGGGTCGTCGAGTTCGAAGGCGCCCGTCTCGTAGGCCTGCAGGAGTGCCACCGCCGTCACGGTCTTCGAGACCGACGCGAGCGCGAAGGAGGTGTCGGGCGTCACGCTCTCCCCAGTGCTCGCATCCCTCTCGCCGTAGTCCCCCGCCCAGACGACAGCTCCATCCTTCACCAGCGCAGCCTGCGCACCCGGTACCCAGGCGGCGTCCAGCGACGCTGTGAGCTGCGCATCGAGGTCAGCCAGCACGGGCCAGGGGGTACC
>PKDJ01000350.1 GCA_002862545.1 Pseudomonadota bacterium | reverse complement strand
CCGACGCCACCTTCGCCGATGCGTCCGTGTCTGCAGAGAGCCCCTCCGACGGCACCTGCACGATCTCCCTGGAGCTGACGAGCGATGACCACCTCTACGTGTTCGACGCCAACGCAGGCAGCTACTCGTTCAGCACCATCCGCTGGTACCTCGTCGACGACGGCGACCCATGCCAGCTCGCGGACATCGGCACGGTGTTCTACGAAATCTGCGGAGACGCCGATGTGGACGCCGACGACAACCTGGTGTGGACGGTTTCTTTCGACGCCGACGAAGGCACGAGCGGCACCTGGGATGTGACCGACGCCACGCCCTTCCTCGGTGAGGCCACCACCCTCGCCAGCGTGGACTGGAGCTGCGGTTCGTGTGACCTCGAGGCCGACATCACCGGCGACGGCAAGGTCGACTGGCAGGACTACATCGCCCTTGCGGGCTACCTCGGACAGGCTGTGGCCGCCGACAACGAGGCCGATCTCACCGGAGACGGCATCGTGAACACCGCCGATCTCCTCGTGCTGCTGGGCGAGTGGGGCTTGTCCTGCTGAACCAGTCCCCATCGTGGGCTCTCGTTCCTGTCGTGGGATGCTCCACGAACACCCCGTCCAGCAACAGCCCTGGCCCGCTCCTCACGTGAGGTTGCTGCCGCTGGCCGGGCCTCCGGCTCTCCTCTCGCTTCGCGCGCCGTCGCGGCAGAGCCAGGCGTTCGGTCACCGGGTCGCAGGGGACTGGACGCGCCGAGCCGGCTACCCTCTGCCCCATGCCCGAGCAATCCTGGGACGCAGTGGTGGTGGGGTCCGGCCCGAACGGACTCGCAGCAGCGATCGTGCTCGCACAGTCCGGCGCGTCGGTGCTCCTGCTCGAGGCCAAGGAGACCGTTGGCGGTGGCATGCGCACCGCCGAGCTCACCCTGCCCGGCTTCCACCACGACGTCTGCTCGGCCTGCCACCCGATGGGCGTGCTGTCCCCCTTCTTCCGGTCCCTGCCGCTCGAGGAGCACGGCCTGCGCTGGGTAAGGCCCGCAGCCTCGGTCGCGCATCCGCTGGACGGCGAGCCGGCGGTGATGCTCTGGCGCGACCTCGAGCGCACCGCGGACGGCCTCGGCGTGGACGCGGGCCGCTATCGCGCCCTGATCGGGCCCCTGCTGCACAACCCGCACGGTCTGCTCGAGGACGTGCTGGGTCCACTCGGCCTTCCGAGGCACCCCCTGCAGATGGCACGCTTCGGCCTGCGCGCCGCGTGGCCTGCCACGCTGCTCGGCCGGTGGTGGTTCAAGGGGGAGCGGGCGCGCGCGCTGCTGGCCGGCTGCGCGGCCCATGCCATCCAGCCCCTGGAGAATCCGCTCACCGCCGCCCTCGGCGTGCTGTTCCTGCTCACGGGTCACATGGACGACTGGCCCGTCGCTGCCGGAGGCTCACAGGCCATTGCCGATGCCCTAGCCGGGGTGTTCCGCTCGCTCGGCGGCACCATCCAGACCGGGCACCCGGTTCATGATCTCCGAGACCTCCCCCCCACCCGGGTCGTCGTTCTGGACACCGACCCTGCCCAGCTGGCCTCGATCGGCGGTCCGATCCTCCCCGAGCGCTACGTGCGCCGCCTGCGCCGCTACCGATACGGTCCTGGTGCCTTCAAGCTGGACTTTGCCCTCGACGGGCCGATCCCATGGTCTGACCCCAGCTGCCTCGAGGCCAGCACGGTCCATCTCGGCGGCTCCCTCGACGCCATCGCAGCGGCCGAGCGCTCGATGTACCGCGGGGGCCACCCCACCGATCCGTACGTGCTCGTGGTCCAGCAGAGCCAGTTCGACCCCTCTCGCGCCCCGGATGGCCAGCACACCGGCTACGCCTACATCCACGTTCCGAGCGGCTCCGGCGTCGACTGCTCCGAGATCATCATCCGGCAGATCGAGCGCTTCGCGCCCGGGTTCCGTGACCGCATCCTGGCGCTGAAGGTCACGGATGCTCCGGGCTTCGCCGCCTACAGCCGCAACTACGTGGGCGGTGCGATCACCGGCGGTGTCGCCGACATGTGGCAGCTCTTCACGCGACCGGTGGCCCGCCTCGACCCGTACAGCACGCCCAACCCTCGCCTCTACATCGGGTCCGCCTCGACGCCCCCCGGAGGCGGTGTGCACGGCATGTGTGGTGTACACGCCGCTCGGTCTGCTCTGCGACGACTCCACCGACTCGAGCCCGTCCGCCTGGGCTGACCTAGACGAGTCGGAGTGCCTCGATGGTCGCGCTGTCGGGAAAGACGACGCGCTCGAGGTGTCCCTCCGGCACCCCGAGGTGGTCGCGCAGCAGGCCCTTGAAGACCGCCCGGATGTCGGTGGTCGGGCGCAGATCACGCCCCTCCAGCAACGCCGAGGGCGCGAGGCCCGGCCAGTCTGCGTACACGCGACCGCCACGGAGCGACCCTCCCGCGAGCAGTGCAGCCCCCCCGGTGCCATGGTCGGTGCCGCCCGTCCCGTTGCCGGCGACCGTGCGGCCAAACTCGCTCACTGCGCAGACGACGGTGTGCTCCCAGACCGACCCCATCGTCTCCTGCAGCGCGACGATGGCGTCCGAGAGAGCACCGAGCTGGCGCGTGAGTGCCCCGTCCTGACCGACATGGGTGTCCCAGCCGCTGAGCTCTGCAACCGCAATGCGCGGGCCCTCCGGATCGGCGAGCACCGCGCCCATGATCTGCGACACCCGCTGCGTGTCCGCGCGACCACGACCCGCCACCAGCCCCATCTCCGTGCCGCCTCGCGCCTTCGCCAGCATCGCCTGGGCCCGCAGCGCGTCCTGCATGGCCCGGTCGAAGGCCACGTCACGGCGATAGAGCTCCGACACCCTCGCCAGGAACGCGTCCTGAGGCCGCACCTCACGGGTCGGGTCTGCACTGGTCACGGGGGCGTCGCCCTGGAGCAGTCGAGGGACCGTGCGCCCCAGAGCCATCGCGCGAGCGGCGTCGGCGTCGATGCCCAGGAGAGCACGGTTGAGCCATCCCGAGCGCGAGGCCATCGGGGTCGTCAGGCCCGTCTCGAGGACGTCCTGTGCATCGAAGTGAGAGCGCTCCAGATAGGGCGTACCGACGGCGTGCACGATCGCCAGCTCGTCCGCCGTCCACAGAGGCAGGAGGGGGGCGAGCCCCGGATGGAGTGCGAAGGTGCCGTCGAGTGCGGAGGTCTCGTCCGGCCCGACAGCTGCTCCGCGGGCGCTCCGGAAGTGGGGGTCGCCGACAGCCGGAATCGCTGCGAGGCCGTCCATGCCACCCCGGAGAATGAGGACGACGAGCCGGGCCTCCCCCGCCCCGCGGCCAGCGAGAGCGACACGCGGCAGCAGAGGGAGTGTGGCCAGACCACCGAGAAATGCGCGACGGGTGGGCATGCTCATCTCCGCTGGAAGGTCGGGGACGCGAGGAGCAGGGCGAGTGCCTCCCGCGGTGAGGCCGATGCGATGGCGCGGCGCGTGACGGTGTCGAGGACGGGGCCGAGAACCTCCTCGGCGAGCTCGATGGCGCTCACCCGATGGGCGGCTTGTCCAGCCACGTCCTCCGCCCACTCGATCCGCGTGAGCAGGGCCTCTGGCCCGAGCCAGCCCTCTGCCGTGTCCGGGAAGCCCTGCGGACTGTTCGCCGAGAAGGGCACCTGTCCCAGCCAGCGCAGGGCCGTCAGCATCGGCTCGCCCTCTCGGCCGTAGCCGAGGGCTCGTGCGGTCGAGAGCACGAGATCTTCAGGACTCTTCACCTTGGTGAGGGGCGTCCAGGCGGCGTCTTGGGCGATCACCGCCCGCGCTACCTCCACGAGGTCACCCTCGGAGTCGAGGAAGACCTTGGCGATCGCGTCGACGGCAGCCGGCTGCGGTGCGTCGTCGATGAAGTGCCTGGCCAAGCGGGTCGCCACGTTGCGAGCCGTGGCGGGATGCCTCGAGAGCGCCTCCAGTGCCGCCAGCGCGCCCTCATGACCTTCACCGTACGTCTTGCCGAGGAGCCTCTTCCGACCCGGCTCATGGCGCTTCTCGCTGAACTGCGTGCCGCCCACGGATGGCTCGACGCTCCAGCCCGTGAGGATGCGCGCCAGCGCCTCGACATCCGCCTGCTCATACCCGCCGCTCACACCCAGCGTGTGGAGCTCGAGGACCTCTCGTGCCAGGTTCTCGTTGAGGCCACGCCGCCCGGAGCGCCCGGCCCGACTGCCCGGCCCGACGGACCGCACGTTGTCGAGGTACAGCAGCATCGCCGGATGGAGCACAGCCGCCTGGAGGAGCTCCACGAACCGACCCGTGCAGTGCGGTCGGATGGCCTCGCGCTCGTAGGGCCCAGCGAGCGCCACGACCTCCTTGCGGGTCGCCGAGATCGTGAAGTGGTTGCTCCAGTACCGCACCCAGCGCTCGCGAAACGGTCGCTCCGTCGTCGCCGAGACGACGCAGCGAGCAGCCATCTCTTCCCGAAAGACCGCCTCTCGGTCCTTTCGCGCAGCGGCCTTGTCCACCTCTGCCAGCATGCGCATGGAGGCGTAGGCCTGGATGGCGTCCTGGCTCGAGCCGTGGTGGCTCATCTGCTCCGGAACAGGATCGCTACCTTCGAGCTGCGCCGACAGCCATCCCCTGGGGTCTGGCGCGATGACGTGTAGGTCGCCGGGCCTCGCCCCGAGACCGAACCGTGTCGCTGCAACGAATGCATCCCTGTGCACGCGCCCTCCTCGACACCGTGAACGCAGCGGAGCCAGAGCTATTGTCGGTGACGGCCGATCCCCTGACGCGCTCGACCCACAGACGTGCCCCACGCCCGCTCCGCCGCACTCTGCAGCCCTGAAGTCACTCCCCACGTCGCCGCGCCACCTGGCGACCGGCGATCGTGGAGCCACGGGCGCTTCAGGAGGCATCCAGGGAGTCGACGACCGACACGTCGATCCGCCACTGGACTCACTTCAGCAGCCGCCCTTGGGCGCTCCTGGTGCTGCATCGACACGCCGACTGGTACATCACTGGTAAGGTGATGTCAGTTGAGTGTGAGGTCGCCATGAGGGCTGTGGCTTTGGGTTGTCTGTTGGCCGTGGGGTGTGGGCCACTGCCCGTTCCGCAGCAGGTGAGCGAGGCGGGGCTCTCCGCCGGTGTTCGCCTGCAGAAGCCCTGTCCGAACTGGTGCCAAGTCGACGGTCAGGTCCGTGCACTGACCACCGCCGACGGCACACCCAAGGTGTTCGAGGTCACAAAGCCCGGTGCCGAGTGGGACGCGGTCCTGCGCGAGACCCGCGGCAAGTGGGGAACGCCTGATGCGACCTACTACGTGGAGCGCGCGCAGGGCTCGACCGAGGCGTGGGTTCCCATCGCCGACAAGAAGCACTCCGAGTTCCTCGGGATGGCGGCGAGCGTTCTTCGTCGCGGGGACCCAAACCACACGACGGACTACGCGGTGTGGAGCCAGGGCGGCACGCTCGTCCGGGTGGCGAACGACAAGAACGCGCTGCGAGCGGCCTGGGTCGATCTCGGGCGCCTCTAGACGCTCCCGCCGAGAGCCCCGCGCTGCTCACCGCCTCCAGGTGCACCGAGAGGCCACACACTCGGCCTCGACGGCGCGGCAGTCCTCGTTCATGTCGAGCGTGATGTCGCAGCCCTCCGCGAGGGCATCGTCGTACAGATCGCTGAAGTAGTTCGTGTCGTAGTCGTCGTGCACCAGGATGGAGTTCGGCTCACAGGCGAGATCTCCGCTGATCAGGACCTGCGTACAGTCCGAGTGACGGCGACACTCTCCGCCGACCTCGACCTCGACCTCGAGCATGATCTGGTAGTCGTGGCAGCTGAAGAAAGAGCCCACATCACCAGCTCCCGGGCCCGAGGCCGCTCCGCAGGTCTGAAGGGCTGCAGTGACGACGAAGGCTTGCGAGAGCTGGGACATGGCGCTTCCTGGGGGGGTGGAGTGCCACCTGTCTACTCGCGAGTAGATTAAGGTCAAGAGAAATCTTCACCTCCCCTTCAGGACAGCCACCGGAGCCCGCTCCCTAGTTGAAGATGTCGAGGCGATAGTTCAGGGTGCAGGCCTGCTCATGCCACGAGGTGGCCGCCACCCGAATCGCCCAGTCGTCCTCGTCGTCCTCAAACAGGGCGCCTCGGTAGGACATCTCCATGAAGCCATTGCCGGCGACCGAGTCCTCCAGGGTGTAGTCGGAGGGATCGTCGTAGTCGCCGTCCACGCGGTAGAGCTCCACGACGTAGGTGCCATTCGGCGGCACCAGGATCTGGATGGTGATCTCGACGTTGTCGAAGATCTCGTCGTCCGCGTAGAACCTGAACCAGTCCACATCGTCGGCGTTGTGCAGCGTCAGACCGCTCACCTCGAGCGCATCCCCACCAAACAGCGGATGGTCGACCTCACCGAGGTCGTGAATCTGCTCCTCGTCATCGTTGGGCTCGTAGACGTCGAGGTTGTCGTCGTTCACGACCCCACTGCAGTCCTCGTCCAGCAAGTTGCATGCATCGGCCATGCCGGGGTGGCGGTCAGGGTCGTCGTCGTCACAGT
The DNA here is from genome assembly GCA_002862545.1 of Pseudomonadota bacterium. GTDB lineage: Bacteria > Myxococcota_A > UBA796 > UBA796. Next base: position 10,860 of record PKDJ01000350.1, on the reverse strand, counting down.
CCCCGTCGCTGGGGCTGAAGCCGTCTCAATCTTCGTCCCGACCGTCGCGATCGTCGATGTCGAGCACGACGGCGTCGGATGCCCACTGGCCGTCCGGATCGGTCACCACCAGGGAGATCACATGGGTGCCCGGCTCGAGGGTTCCACCAAAGGCGACATAGCCATCGCTGTCCGGGACGGACTCGTCGAGGAGGCCCTGGAGATCACTCTCCCACGCGACAGACAGCAGCTCGTGGTCGGACTCGTCGTCCCACACGGTACCCTCAAAGACGATGTCGTCTCCGGCATCGAAGGTGGAGCCTGCTGTCGGTGCCTCGATCACGGCGAACGGTCGACCGTCGTTGAGGACATCGATGGTCGCCGAGTCGGTCGAGACCTTGCCGTCGCTGTCGAGCGCGGTGAGGGTGAGCGTGTGCGTACCCACACCGAACACACGCCGCACGTCGATCGCGCCCGTCATGGAGGCCGAGCCCTCCCAGAAGAGGCCCTCCATCGACGAGGAGAGACTGCACAGGAGCGTGTCGGGGGCCTGCTCGCCGTCCGACACCGTGCCGATGACGGCGATCTCGTCATCGCGGACGAAGGTGGCGCCATCGAGGGGGCCCGTCAGCGTGACACGCGGCGCGCCCGGCTCGGGCGGAGTCGACGTGCTCGACGTGGAGGACGACGTCGCCCCAGCCTCGACGACGGTCACGCCGACACCCAGTGTGGCGGACTGCCCTGCCCCGTCGATCGCCTGCAGCGTGACGACCGTGGCACCCAGTCCGAGCTCGGCAGCCGGCACCGCGAGGTACACGTTGCCTTGGTCGTCAGCCTGCGACTCACCGAGCGGCCCGTCGGGGCTCAGCCAGGTCACGTTCAGCTCGGAGACCGGGCCGTCATCCCGAGCCACCCCGACGAGCTCGACCAGCCCGTCTTCGGCAAGGGAGTCGCCCTCGTTGGGGGCCAGGATGGTCACAGACGGGGGCTCGTCACTCGTGACGAGGGTGGGCTCATTGTCGCAGGCGAGAAGAGCCAGCGCGAGCGCTGCGAGACGCATGGTTGATCCTCCGGGGCGCCCTCATAGCCAGGCAGGGGCGGACCGTCAGAACTTGCCTTTCATCTGCACAAAACCCGGACCCGCACTCACACGGACGCCCTTGGCCACCTGGCCGGCGCGCGAGGCCATGGCGAGCGGTGTGCCCACAAGCCACAGCCCGAGGCCCGCGGTGCGGAGAGCCGGGTCGGCCTCCGCATCCCACAGTCCGAGCATCACGATGCCGGACACTGCAGTCGCCTGGACACCTCGCACCCCGACCTGACGCCGGGCGCCCTCAGGCGCGACCGCCGCTCCGACGATGGTGCCTCCTAGAGCGGAGAGCGGCAGCGAGAACGCGGAGCTCGGAGGCGTGGTGCACTCGGACAAGCGGCAGCGCTCGCGATCGAGCTGCATGCCGATGAGGCTTCCAGCCATGAAGCCCAGCGCCTCTCCGGCAAAACTCGCCGTGAAGACCTTGAGGCCGTTGTCGCGGGTCGGGCGCTCGGGCAGCGGTGCGGTGGCCTGCAGCGGAGCGCACCCATCGGACAGCACCAACGACCACCTTCGGACGCGCTCGGGCACGACCTCGACGGTGCACGCGCCACCCGTGCCGTGGACCGCACCGGGGATGGTCCCGACGAGCTGTCCGACGACCGCGTCAGCCTGCTCGGTGCTGCCGTGTATCGTCGCTCCCCCCGATGCCTCGGTGACGACACGCAGCTGCTCGGACAGCTTGAGCTGGTCCCACACGTCGGGGTGCCATCCGGCGAGCGCCGTAGACGACCACAGCAGGGCAAGGAGTGGAGCGACACGCACGCGGCCCCCAAGGCATGCAGCAAGCCTACCCCAGGTCCTGCATGGTCCGGGCTTCCGAACGCGCCATGGTGGGCACGACCCGTCGGGATGGTGAGACAGGTCGCATCATGGGGCCGACCGGGTCAGCGCACCCCGGGCGTCTCGATGCCCGCGCCGGGCGTGATCCTCCACTCCTCGGGCAGGAAGGACGCCTGCGGCCGCAGGACGATCGGATCGCGGCGCACCACCGCGTCGGTGTAGTCCCACCCGGTGCCCGCTCCATCGACGCCCACCTCGCCGAAGACGTCCAGGACGACGCCATCCCGCTGGAGCTCGTAGACGTCGTTGCCGTCACCATCGATGGTCGGATCCACCAGATCGGCGTCGAAGCCGTAGCGCGCCAGGAAGGCTGGACCGTCGTACGCGATCACGAAGGTCTCTTCCGCACTCAGCGTGCCAGACAGTCGAACGCTGGCCGAGACGGCGCTGCCGTTGGCGTAGCGGTGGAGGGTGAAGCGACCGAGTGAGGCGGGATCAGGTCCCGGGTTGTACAGCTCCACCCACCGCACGGCCTCGTCCTCTGCGTTGTCGACGATCTCGGAGATCAGCATCTCCCCCGGGTCGGCCGTTCCGCCGCCTCCGTGAGCACCCGGCGAGGCTCCAGAAGACCCCACCGAGCGGTACCACTCGCCGGCAACCCACTCCGAGCTCGCGAGGTACACGCCCGGCACGCGCTCGACGACGGCATCGGTGTAGTCCCAGTCCAGTCCGAGCCCATCGACTCCGATCTGGCCGTAGGTGTCGAGCTGGCCTGCCGGACCCGTCAGGGTGAAGGCGTCGTTGCCGTTCACGAACGCAACCGAGCTGTAGAGATCAGCGTCGAAGCCGTACTCAGCGCGAAAGTCCTCGGCGCCGTCGGCACTGGCGATGACGTAGGCCTCTCCAGGGGCAAGCTCACCGAAGAGGCGGACCGAGCGCGCTCCACCCGAGCCGTTCTCGTAGACGTTCAGGTTCCAGTCCGACAGATCGACAGTGATACCCCCGACGTTCGCGAGCTCGATGAACTTCAAGCGAGACAGCGACGCGTGGTCGACGACCTCGGACAGAATCACGGCCCCGGCCCCACCCGTGGTCGTGGTCCCCGGGCGTGGCGGCAGCGGCTCACCGGCCGGGTGACGCCCCGGCGTGGCAAACGCAGCCCCGAAGACGGTGTCCCACTCGGAGGCGAGCCAGCGCGCCGAGCCCACCTCGACGCTGTCGTAGCGGGTAGCCGTGCGGTTCTCGTAGGCCCAGACGCTGTCCACGCCCTCGCCGATCACGCCGTACGCGTCGACCAGCTCCTCGCCATCGAACAGGAAGACCGCGTCGTCACCCGTCAGCCCGAACGGGAGACCCGAGTGGTCGGCCTCGAAGGACCAGTTGTCCACGAACGCGGTCTCATAGCCAGGCTCGACGACGACGAAGGCCCGGCCCGGGGGCAGCGCAACGTGCGGCAGCGCGACCTCGGTGCCCGAGACACTGCCGTCGGCGTAGATCCTCACCCGCCAGTCACCCACATCGACTGCAGCGACACCCCCGTTGAAGAGCTCGAACCACGACAGGCCCGCGATGATGTCGTCGTCGCAGAGCTCGGTGATCACGAGGCTCCGGGCCGGGCCATCGAAGCTGACCACCGGCGGTGGCTCCCCAGTGTCGGCCGTGTCGGGCTCGGCGCCGCCACCGCCGCCGCCGCTCCCCGCGGTGCCTCCACCGCCGGTGGGCGCGGCCGTCGCCGGAGCCGTGCCCGTGTCGAGGGGGTAGTAGTTGCTGTCCTTGCTCCCACACGCGGCCACCGGGAGAATCAGGGCCAACCAGCGCATCGCTGCCTCCATCACCGCTCCAGATACCCGTCTAGCTTCTCGAGCAGTCGGTCCCGGATGGCGAGCACGTCGGGTAACGGCTCACCGGCCAGCAAGTCGACCGCCTCCCCCTCACCTTGCATGTCGTGGAGCGTGTACTCGACCTCGGGCTGCAGCACCGCGTGGTAGCCCTCGATGAGCTTGTAGCGCTCGTCGCGGACCGCGGCGGTCCAGCTGTTGTAGGGGCCGGGACCGTTCGGCGTGAAGGCATAGGCAAAGGCCGTCTCACGCGGGCGGCATGCTGCATCGACGAAGCACGGGGTCAGGGACACCCCGTCGAGTGGCTCGGAGGTCGTCACTCCGGCCAGGTCCAGCACGGTCGCAGGTACATCGACCAGGTTGACCGGTGCATCGATGACGAGTCCGGGGGTGATGCCCGGTCCCCTCGCGAGGAACGGCACCCGCACGCCGGCCTCGTACACGGTGCCCTTCGCGGGCTCGGGCACGACGCCCCCAGGGGTGCCGTTGTCGCCCACGAAGATCACCACAGTGCGGTCTCGGTCCACCGCCGCGAGCAGCCGCGCCAGCTCCGTGTCGAGCGCCTCGATCATGGAGCCGAAGCGGTATGACGAGGTGCGTGGTGCCTCCGACCAGTCCTGATTCAGCAGCGCCGGATCGGGGAAGTGGTAGGGCGAGTGACCGGCATTGAAGGCGACCTCCACCAGCCACGGCTCGGGCAGCGAGGTCACGTGCCGAAGGGCGTCGTTCACGGTGTCAGTCGTCGCGTAGGTCGTCGAGCGCTCCAGTACCCCGTCCGAGACCTTCTCCCAGCGGTCGTAGGTCTGGCCGTCCATGCCGGTCGGACTGCTCTCCGGTCCGATGTTGCCCAGCGCTCCCGACCAGGCGGCGAAGCCCTGCACGAGAGGGGCCGTGAGTCCCGGGTCGCCAGAGCTGAGGTGCCACTTGCCGACGAAGGCCGTCGACCAGCGCGGCCCCAAGATCTCCGGCAGGGTGACCGCCTCGGGTGGCAGGTCCAGGGCATCCGCGTATCGAACTGCCGTGCCGAGGTCCCAGGTACGCGCGTAGCGCCCCGTGAGCAGCTCGGCGCGTGTCGGCGAGCACAGCGGCTCGCTCCACGCGTGCTCGAACCGCACCCCGCCCTCCGCGAGGGAGTCGAGTGTGGGGGTGCGAGGCACCGGGCCACCATCTGCTCCGTACACGGAGAGGAAGTCGACGCCCAGATCATCGGCCACGACGAGCAACACGTTCGGCGGGAGTGGGCCTGCCGTGTCGGCCGTCGTGGTGGTGGTTGCCGGTGTCCCCGACGCCGTCGTGCCCCCCGGTGGGGTGGTGCCCGTCGACGCGGTCGACGTCGTCGTTCCGTCGCCTCGGGTGCCCGAGTCGGCGGGCTTGGAGCCACCGGAGGTCGGGCCTCCGCAGGCCATGACGATCACCATCACGATGTGCATTCCGCCACGCTAGCGGCGACGACGGTCGCCCGCCACTCCAGAAATCGGATAGCCGTTCGCCGATGTTCACCCTGACCGACGCTGAGATCGAGGCCTTGAGCCTCAGCCTGTGGGTCTCCTGCTGGGCCGTCGCCGGAAGCCTCCCCCTGGGCGTGCTTGCGGCCTGGGTACTCGCTCGGCTCGACTTTCGCGGAAAGAGCGCTCTCGACGGAATCATCCACCTGCCGCTGGTGCTCCCGCCCGTCGTCGTCGGCTACCTCATGCTGATCACGTTCGGACGTGCGGGCCCCGTCGGCAAGGTGCTCTACGAGTGGTTCGACATCACCATCGCCTTCACCTGGAAGGGTGCCGCGCTGGCCTCGGCCGTCGTGGCCTTTCCCCTCATGGTGCGCTCGATCCGGCTGTCGCTCGAGGCCGTAGACCGCGGGCTGGAGGACGCCGCGCGCACGCTCGGTGCCAGTCCCACGCGGGTGTTCTTCACCATCACGATGCCGCTGATGGCTCCAGGGATCTTTGCAGGCACGATTCTCGCCTTCGCTCGTTCCCTCTCCGAGTTCGGCGCCACCATCACCTTCGTGTCCAACATCCCGGGCGAGACCCGCACGCTACCGCTGGCGCTGTACAACCTGACCCAGGTCCCCGGGGCCGAGCTCGCCGCGGCACGCCTGTGCGCCATCGCCGTGGTCGTCGCCTTCACGACCCTCTTCGCGAGCGAGGTCCTCGCCCAGCGCATGAAGCGGCAGATGGAGGCCTGAGGTGTTCCAGGTCCACATTCAGAAGCGACTGGGTAACTTCTCGCTCGACGTCGACTTCGAGAGCGCTGCCGACAGCGGCGTCACAGCCCTCTTCGGCGTGTCTGGATCCGGCAAGACCTCTGTGATTCGCTCCGTCGCGGGACTCGCACGGCCCGACGCGGGGCGCATCGTGGTGAACGACCGGGTCCTGTTCGACTCCGAGCGCCGCATCGACGTGCCTGTCCACAAGCGCGGCCTCGGCTACATCTTCCAGGACAGCCGCCTGTTTCCTCACCTGCCGGTCCGACGCAACCTCGAGTACGGCATGCCACCCGACGGCGTGGTGCGCTTCGACGACGTGGTCGAGGTCCTCGGCATCGGACACCTCCTCGACCGGCGACCGGCTGCCCTCTCGGGCGGCGAGAAGCAGCGAGTGGCCATCGGTCGCGCCCTACTGACGAGCCCCTCCTTACTGCTGATGGACGAGCCGCTCGCTTCCCTCGACGAGGCCCGAAAGGAGGAGGTCCTGCCCTTCCTCGCGCGCCTCCCCGCCCAGTTCGACATCCCGATCCTCTTCGTCAGCCACAGCATGGGCGAGATCCTCAAGCTGGCCGACACGCTGGTTCTGCTCCAGAGCGGACGCGTCATGGACGCAGGGCCCCTTGAGGACGTGATCACCCGCAACGACGCCGGACGACTCGCAGGCTCTGTCCTCGCGACGACCGTGAGCGGTCACGACAGCGAGCACGGACTCACCCGGCTCGCCTTCGGCGACGTGACGCTGCGCGTGAGCGCTCTCGAGCTACCGGTGGGCGCCGGCGTTCGGGTCAAGGTGGACCCGACCGAGGTGATCCTCGCCAAGGGCCCGCCCGTCGGTCTGAGCGTGCAGAACAGCGTCCCGGGTGTCGTGACGGCTCTCGATGAAGAAGCCGGCCGCGTCCTCGTGCGTATCGACGTCGGACAGACCTTCCTCACGGCGTCCATTAGTCGTCGGGCCGCTGCCGACCTCGCACTCGCTCCGGGGCAGCCCATCTTCGCACTGGTGAAGGCCCTGTCCATCGCACGCCACCGACTCGCGGCACGCTGAGCCACGCTCACCGCACCAGCCGCTCCGCCAGCTCGGATGCCGCGGTCATTCCATCTGCCAGCCCGATGCCTCCGTAGCCCCAGCCTGCCACGTGCAGCCCTGCTGGCAGGTCACGACGAAGCCGGGCCAGGCGCGCTGCATGCCCCCGGACGTACTGAGGGATCCCGGGCCTGTGCCGCGCAACGTGCGTCCAGAGCGGTGTGGCATGCAGGCCCTGCACATCTGCGAGCACGCCGCGACAGTGCTCTACGAGCCCATGCTCGGACTCGTCCACCAAGCTCGGCATCCGGGCTCCACCGACCATCATCCGGATGAGCGCCACTCCTGGCCGGGCATGCGAGCGGAAGACCGCCGAGACCCAGATCGCACCTAGGACGTCCCGGCGCACGCGACTGTGCGCTAGCCAGCCGAATCCATCCAGAGGACGTGGGAGATCCGCTTCGACAAAAGCGAGATGAACCGACGCGAGGGGCGCATGGGGCCAGTCGGAGAGCGAGTCGTCCACGAGCGCGGCCGCTGCATGGGCTGGCGCCGTGATGACCACGTGATCGACCGCGACGGCGTCGTCGTCCGTGCAGACCCGCCATGCCCCACCCGTGCGCTCGAGGCCCGTGACGCGGGCGCCGAGTCGCAGCTGATCCCGCTGTGCCTCGACCAGCGTGTCCGTGAGGGTCTGCATGCCGTCGCGGAAAGTGAACGGAACCTTGGGTGCCGCCGGATCTCGGGGGGCACGACGACGCATGCCGCCGACGAGCCAGCTGCCGTGCTGATCCTCCAGCGCCTGCACGCGCGCGAACACCGACGCGAACTCCAGCGCGTGCGGGTCTCCACCGAAGATCCCAGCGACGACGGGGTCGGCGACCTTGTCGGCGAGACGGCTGCCGAGGCGACGCGCGAGGACGTCCCGCACAGAGGCCGAACGATCGGCCCCTGGTCTCACCACCGGCTCGGCGAAGATGCGAAGGAAGGAGCGCTTGCCGACCAGCGGCCCCCGCAGGGCGTCGAGGATGCCCTCGGGTGTGCGCACCAAGCCCTCCTCGAGCAGCAGGTAGCGGCGCTTGGCGGAGGCGTCGGCACCGACCACCTGCGGTGCCAGTCCGAGATCTCGAATCAGCTCCCACGCCGGCATGGAGCCGGGCCGCAGGGACTCGGGACCACACTCGACGACGCAGTCGTCATGCTGCTCGGTCGCGATCGCACCACCCGCTCGCGGGGCGGCCTCGATCACGTGCGTCTCGACACCGGCCTGCTGGAGGCGGTAGCCCAGAGCCAAGCCCGTGATGCCTGCACCGACGACTGCGACTCTCAGCGCCAGTCCTCCCGCCCGCCTGTCCGAGCACCGAGCCAAGCATCGATGTCTACGGGCTCGAAGACTTGCTCGTCCGCGTCACCGTACCAGCGCCGGAGCGCGCGCTCGAACTCGGAGTTGCACAGCACGAGCGGGCTGCGCCGCTCTCGCAGCAGCGTGATGGCCTCACTGATGCGCATGTCGTGAAAGCGATGAAGGTACGCCGCGAGTGCAAGCCCACTGCGGTTCAGCCCCGCGTGGCAGTGCCAGTAGGAGCCCTCGGCCCGTGCACGAGCTTGGATGCCGTCCAAGAAGGCCTCGAACTCGACGCGCGCCGGAAGCGACGACGGGTCTTGAACATCGTGAAGAGCGATGCAGAACACCGTGTGGTTCGGAGGCGGGCCGTAGGGGAACACGCCGCACATGTTGACGACCACCGGCGCCGGCACCATCGACCACGACCGCGGCAGCGGCCCCATGAAGATGGGGGGCGGCCCGTCGACGACCTTGTCGTAGTGAAGCGTGCTCTCGTCCACCACACCCCCTGCTGGAGCCTAGGCTCTTCGCTTTCGCTAGCGTGGATTCGCAGCAACCAATCGGAGAATTGAAGAACTCATCATAACCCCTCTCCGCGCATGCAAATCAGCAGACAACCAGCCAAGCCCGGGGGCTCGGAGACATCAATCCGAGAGCTGGATCGCCGCCGCATCAGGCGTCGCCTGTGCATCACCCGACGCGAGGCCGAACATGCTGAGCGCCAGGCAGACGATCGCAAACAAGAGAAATCCCGTGAAGAGCGGGCTGGTAGAGGCGTTCTCTTCCTTCTTGATGACGAGGGAGCGAGCCATGGGGTGGCCTCTCGGGGAAGGGGGGAAGGTTCGGGGAGGACGGAGGGAGCCTCTGCAGAGGCCGTGCCAGCGTACTCCGAATCGGCCGCGAGGGATAGCTCGGCAGTCGCGTACGGCGCTACCCCGCGGGAAGAGCGGGCCGGTGCGCCTCTCACGTCGCCGCTTCAGTGCGGTCGGGAGATGCGACTGCGTCTCTGCCAGACGGCAGTCAGAACCCGGCTCTCCTCACCCCAAAGTCCACTCGACACCCACGCTATCCACCCAAGAAAACAACAACCACGCCGGACTCCCGCGAGCGGAGGTTGCCGGGCTCGGAGCCCTTCTGAAGACCACTCGACACTGTGCTTGCGTAGACGATCGTCTTCATCTGCTACTCACGCCAGCACAGGTTGTGCTCGGCGCACTTGCTTGCATCTGAGCCCGTCGCTCGACCTACTGGAGACGAAGCGCGCCGTCGCACCCCGCCCGACCGCACCGCTGCCCAGGTCGAGGCGCACCACCACGTGCGGTGTGGCGGCAGCGAGCTCCCAACACGCCCCCCCCCACAAGTGCCCTCGCACTGCGGTGCCAGCGTCCCGACACTCCGCGGTGGATACACGAAACCCCACCGAGAGGCGTCCGCGCGAGCAGAGCGCACCACGCCAGAGCGATATGAGCCCGCGATCTGCGTTACGCTGCGGCGCGAGGCGGCTAAGGCCCCCGCCAGGAATGGAGTCGAGTTGAGCGAGTTCCACTACGTTCGAACCATCGGTGAAGAGGGTGGCGTCGATGCCTGCGACGGTCCGGCCATCGGCCTCGACCTCGAGAGCGTCCTCGAAGACGGCCTACCACCCTGGAACATCGCCCTCGAGATCATGGCCGCCATGTGCGAGATCCTCGATATCTCGGCCGAAGAGGGTGACATCCACGGCGACATCACGCCCGAGTACGTCTTCGTCGATGAGACGGGAGCCGTCTCGATCGAGGGATTCGGCAAGGACATCGACCGCACGCGCGCACCCGAGGGGCGCCCCCGGGGCGCGGCGACCGATTCGTATGGTCTCGGCTACACGGCCTTTCGTCTCTTCAGTGGGCTCGAGCTGCCCGAGCTTCCCGACGACGACCCCGATGGCCACGACGACGGGGTGATCGACGCGGTCCTGCAGGTCGACCTCTCTGGGCTACCCGAGGAGATGCAGGGCGACGTGCAGTGGTTCATCGCGAAGCTGCTGTCGTTCGACCGCGAAGATCGTCCCAACGCACTCGAGACCTGGCGCACATTCATCGCATTTGCCGATGCCGCCACCGGGCCTGACTTCCACGACTGGTGCAACCACGCACTCGACGGTGGCGGCGAGCGACGAGACGCGGAGGCGCCTGCGCCCGCACCCGAGGGCCTGCCCGACGACAGCGACGCGCTCGGAGGTCCCGTGAAGGGCTCCGGCCCACTCGCCGCTGGAGCCATCAGCTTCGATGGTGGCGGGTCTGCCGGCAAGGGAGCGACTGCATTCTGGACCAAGGACCAGATGAAGGCGGCTCTCGAGAAGGGCGAGGACGAGGAGGAAGCCAACTTCCGCCCCGCGGTCGGCGGCGGCGCTGCCACCGCGTTCTGGTCCAAGGACCAGATGCAGGCCATGCGCGAGGGCTCCACCGAAGCTCCGCGTCCGAAGCGTGCCGAGGGCGAGGGCAAGAAGCGTCAGGCCACCATGATGCTGCGGCGCGTCCCCAAGAAGGAGGCCGAGAAGAAGCAGCAGCGCGCGAGCGCTCCTCCACCTGCTGCAGCGTCCGCGCCAAAGCCCGCGCC
>PKDJ01000077.1 GCA_002862545.1 Pseudomonadota bacterium | reverse complement strand
CAGATCGCGCTCCGCCTCGGACAGCTCTGCGTAGGACAGGCCATCCCTGCGCAGGTTGCTGAAGTCGTACTCCCACTCGAGCAGCGGTGCGCGTGTGGCTCCGACGAGCCCTGTGAGCAGCACAGCAGCCATCAGGCCGACCGGGGCGAGGGCGTACGAGGAGCGGCTGTCAGACGACACCGCAGCGCTCGTCGTGCTCGCCGGGGGATCGGCGTCGAGCAGGGGCAGGAGCACCGGCAGCAGCACGAGCATGGCCATCAGGCAGAACAGCAGCCCGCTGGCCAGCAGCAAGCCGAGCTGGCTGAAGCCCTGGAACTGTGCGACGGACAGGGCGAGGAAGCCCGCAGCGGAGGTGAGCGCCGCCGTCGCGCAGGGAGGGCCCGTGCGGTCCCAGGCCGCGGCGATGGCGTCGTCGACATCCATACCGGCCATGCGGTACTCGCGGTAGCGCCCGACCAGGTGCACCGCGAAGTCGATCCCGAGCCCGATCAAGATCGCGGTCGAGAAGGCGGTGTAGGTGTTCAGCGTGCCGACGGTGAAGCGCACCAAGGCGAGGTTGAACAGGTTGGCGAGCGCCAGCGGCGCGAACACGAGCAGGAGCGCACGCGGACGCCGGAAGGCCGCGAGGAGCACGAGCAGCACGAGGACAACGGACGCAGCACTCGTCCAGCCCATGTCCTGCTGGATGCCACGAAGATCCTCGACGTTGTGGCGGTATGCGCCACCGATCCACAGCAGATCGACCGCCGGCGTGGCCTCGAGACGCGCGTCGATGATGCCCTCGACCGCATCCATCAGCTCGACCGCGAACACCGGATCGTGTGCGGAGCCCGTCGGCCGCACCAAGACTCGCAGGCGGCCCTCGGGGTCGTCGAACAGCGACATCTCCCTGGCCTTGGCGATGCGCTGGGTCGTCGGCCCCATGTCGAGAAGCCGCTGGGTCACGATGGGATTCAGCGCCGGGCCGAGGGCCAGGGCTCCGCGGAGGCGACGAGAGAGCTCAGCGACGTCGTCGGGAGCCAGCTGCAGCAGGCCGAGCTCGAAGGCCAGATCCGGGTCGACCTCGTGCAGGGCGTACTCGACCGTGTCGAGCGCCTCGAGATCGGCGACGAGGGCGTCGAGGAACGGCGTCGATGACTCAGGCTCGTCGGTCGTGAAGGCCAGCGTGACGAGGTTGGTGCCTCCCTCATCGTCGTGGAGCTTGCGGAGCGCCTGGACCGCGGGCTCGTCACGCGGGAGCAGCTCGAGCAGGTTGGGATCGATGTCGGGCGGGAGGCCGATCACCGCTGCGACGAAGGCGAGGACGAGCGCAGCGACACCGACATTGCGCCGGCGAGCCGAGACCCACCGCGCCAGTCGTCCGTACGGCCCCTCGGCTCGCGCCACCCTTCCTCCTCGAGCCCGCGACCCTTAACAGGGTGCAGACGCACTCCGCCTGCCACTCTCTGCGGCCCCCGAGGCCAGCCCCGGCGCGCCAGCGTCCTGACTCACAGCTCGTCTTCGCCGAAGTCCGTGCGGATGCCCTGCTGGGCCTTGGGCCGCCCGAACAGCGGACCCAAGCGGAGCTCCACGCCCACCTGCAGGCTCCACCCGATGCTCCGATCGTTCACGGGCGCCGGCGTGCCCTCCGTGAAGCAGTCCCCCGACATCGCGGGGTCGATGGGCGTCAGCAGGCCAGAGCCCTCGCTGTAGCGAGACACGGGGCTGCCGCCGATCGGGACCTCCACCATCACCCGACTGACGAGGTTCAGGATCTTGTCGGGGGAGAACTCGACGCCGGGGGCCACCATCAGCAGCCCCTGCGTGGGAGCGTCGAGTGCGCGCAGCGGCGACGTGTCGCCCTCGCACTTGTCGTCACCCTCGACGCACTTCGCGGGCTGGAAGGTCTTGCCCCGCCAGGCCGCGTAGCCGACGTACGCCGTCGGTCGGGCGACCCAGTGCGGCCCTGGTGCGAGCATCACGTAGCCACCGAGCTCCGTGCTCGACACGGGTGCCTCGCTGGGGTTGCCCGTCACGTTGACCTGGTCGACGGTCTCTTCGTCCATGCAGACGAGGAATCGACTGCCGCGCAGACCCCAGTGGCCTCCGATCTCCAGCCAGGAGAGCAGACCGATTCCGGCCTCCAGGAATCCAGTCGTCTGGCCCGCCTGCACGGCCTCCTGGACCTGCTCGATGTGGGCGGGCTCGAGAGTCGAGTTGTCGCGCGCCACGCGGCCCTCGAAGCGGTGCCCGTAGGGACCACGGCCGAAGCCGCCAAGCCCTCTCAGCACCAGCTGCGCCTGACGCCCCATGTTCCGAATGCGCCACGAGCGAAGCTCGAGCCCCGAGTTGCTGTAGCGGAGGTACTGCTGCTGCGACAGTCCGACCTGCACCCACGGCGGCACGTCGTCGCGCTGCTCGTACTCCTCGAGGTCTTCGCGCGTGACGCGCGGCTGCTCGAGGGCACCCTCCACGACCGTGCGCTCGACGACACCCAGGCTCTCCTCGAGCTCGGCCAGCCCCTGTGCGATCAGCTCTTGGCGCGCCCGATCGAGCTGCGCCTGGATCAGCGGATCGTCGAGGTCACCTCGAACGTCGATCTCCTCGAATCCACCGGCGAGGATGCGGTCGAACATGGCTCCGATCCCGTCGATGACCTGCTCGTCGTCATCCCCGTCGAAGTCGACGGCGAACGAGAGGACCTCCCGGTTGTCGCGAACGTCGACGAAGGTGATCGTCAGCTGGAGTCGAGGGGGGAGCGGCTCACCATCCGCGTCGACATCGGCTCCCGCGAGCTGAATCAGCGTGCCGCCGAGGGCCCAGTCGGATTCCGCACGCTGGCCGCAGACGAGCGCACAGCCCGCATAGTCGCCCGCCGGACACGCGAGCATGTAGCGTCGCCCGGTGTAGCCCCGCGTGTCGAAGTCGGGGACATCCTCGATCGTGTAGACCTCGTTGGTCTCGGAGAGCGCATCGATCAGCAGGCCGGTGATGCGGTCGGCCTCAGGGAGGAGCTCCTCCGTCTCCGGCTGGACCGTGGCGACCAGCACGGTGTCGAAGGACAGCATGTCGGCCGGTCCGGCGTCGTCGATCCCCTCGGCTGGAGCGAGCAGCCCCTCATCGAGCGGGACCTCCTGGGCCAGAGCTGCCGTCGCGAGGAGCAGGCTCAGGAAGACGCTCATCGCCGCACCACCTTGCGCCGGGGCGGACGGCGGGTCGAGGTGGGCGCATCCGCCGGCTCGAGGACGGTGAGCGTCTCGACGTGCGGGGTGTTCGGGAACATGTCGAACAGGTCGATGGCGCCGATGCGGAACCCACGCTCCCGGAAGAGGACCAGGTCACGCGCCAGGGCCTTCGCGTTGCACGACACGTAGGCGATTCGCCGCGGACGAAGTGCGAGGATGTGATCGACGACGCCCTCCTCGAGCCCGCGACGTGCGGGGTTGACGGTCACGAGAGGTGCACTCGCCGCCAGGTTCTCGGCGAGCTGCGGCACGACATCTGCTACGCGCCCCACGGTGAACCGGGCGGAGAGCTTGTTCTGGTGAGCAGCCGCACGGGCACGCTCGACCGCCCCTGCGATCTCCTCGACTCCGGTGACGAAGGCGCCCCGAGCGGCCGCCTGCAGCGCCATCCCGCCGACGCCGCAGTACAGATCGACGAGCGCGTCGTCGGGACCGGGCGCGAGCAGCTCCATCACCCGCGCGTAGAGAGCCTCGGCTGTGCCCGGGTTGGTCTGGAAGAAGTCACCGGGACCGACCTGGTAGGTCACCTCACCGAGCGTCTCTTCGATGGTGTCGCGCCCCGCGAGCGGCATTGTGCGGATCTCGCCCTCTTCGTCGCGCCCGAAGATCGCGTTGCCCTCATCGGCGTTGAGGTGGAGCCAGATGCCTGCGATCTCCGGACACTGCTGGCCCAAGATCTCGGCCAGCTCCTGCAGTGCGCGCGTGCGTCGGCCCGCCACGAGGGTCACGATGACCTGCCCAGTGGACCGGGATGCACGGAGCACGGCCGCGCGCAGCGTGCCTTGGTCCGTGTGCGGATCGTAGGGACGGAAGCGCATGCCGATGGCGTGGTGCGCGAGGCTCGCCATCACCTTCTGGAGGACCGGAGCGGCGACGTCGCACTTGGGAATCGGCACCACCTCCCGCGTGCGACGGCCCCATGCGCCCATGCGCAGTGTGCCCTTCGGCGAGATGTCGAAGCCGACCTTCACGACGTGCCGGAAGCCGGCGAGGCCATCCGGACTCGGGGTCCACTGACCCAGCTCGACGTCGGCGAGCCCCTGCTCGTCGAGGGCCTGGCGGACCAGCCAGCGACGACCCGCCTCCTGGCCGCCATCGTCGAGGTGCATCCAGGCGCAACCTCCGCACTTCGTGTAGCGGGGACAGGGCGGATGGACGCGATGCGGATCGGCCCCCCGCGAGTGGACCCAGTGACCGAAGGCCTGGTGCTTCCCCACGTAGCCGAGCTCGACATCGCCGGCTTCGCCGACGATGCCCTGCCACACGAGGAGCGGCTGACGCTCCCCAGGGATGTCAGCGATGGCCTCGCCCCGCGGCGACCAGCGCGTCGGCGTGACGTCGCGCAGCTTCGGCATGTGGCACTCCGTGATCGACGGCCGACCTTAACGCTTCGGACCCCTCGATGTCTCGGAGCCCGACTCTTTCAGCGTCGAGCGGCCATCCGCCGTCCTCGACTCGCGGTGCTTCCCGTGGCGCCGCAGGTCACCCGGCGGTCGCTGAGCCCTGCTTGGTCGAAGGACTTCCTTTGACCTCAGGACCACTTGTGGTATACGAGATTGCGTGGACAGATCCCTCGTCCCTCCCGGCGGTCTTCCCCGATCGCCTCCCCTCCCTCCGACATCCCCTCCCCCGCAGGAACGACCGTCATGGCCACCGACCCGGTGATCCTCGACCTCGGCGACGTCGATGACGACGCCGTCACGTTCGATCAGCAGAGCCGCGCCGCCAACAGCGTGCAGCCCGTGCCCCAGGGTGGCGTGCCCCGCGCCATTCGCGAGGCCGCGGAGCTTGCCGGGCTCGACCCCATCGCGCAGCTCTACAACGAGGCACTCTGCTACGCCCGTGAGGGCCACCTGCGCCTCGCGCGGGAGCGCCTCAGCGTCCTCCTCTGCTTCGCACCCGACGATGCCGAGGGCCGCCTCTTGCTCGCTCAGGTGCACATCAAGGACCTCCAGTGGCGCAAGGCCCTGAAGGCACTCGACGAGGCACAGGCGCATGGGCAGCCCATCCCGACGGGCCTCCGCCGCGCCGTCGAGGCACACGTCCGCGCTGAGCAGGCCGCCGAGGAAGAGCAGCGGGTCGCGCTGCACGCTCGCGATCAGGGCGAGCTCAAGGCTCTGCGCCACCAGGTCCGCCACCTCCGCTCTGAGCACGTCGGGCTTGCCGAGCGTGGCCACAAGCTGGAGGCGGAGGCCCGCTACTGGGCGTGGGCGACCGCTGGTGTGAGCGCGCTGACCATCCTGTTCGTGCTCGCCAACCTGCTCCTCGGTGGGGGCAGCGAGGCCGCAGCACCCGACACCGTTGCCGAGGGTGCCCCCGCCGCGGCGGCGCCTGCCGGCAGTGCCGAGGAGGCTGCTCCCGAGGCTCCACCAGCGAATGCGGGGACAGTGCTCGCCAACCGCGTGGCCGATGCCCTTCGTGACGACCCCATCCTCACGGATGCACAGCTCAAGGTGAAGGTCGAGGGCGACCAAGTCAGTCTCCTCGGACAGGTTGCCGCCCATGCGCAGCTGAAGCATGCCGCCGCCGTCGCCTCGGGTGTGCCCGGGGTGCTCGCTGTTCAGACCGAGCAAGTGGCCGTGCTCGCCCGCTCTCGTGGCACAGAGCACACCGTGCAGCAGGGCGAGACTCTGTCCCACATCGCCCGCCACTACTACGGCGACTCCACGCTCTCCAAGAGCATCCTCGCCGCGAACAAGACGAAGCTCGGCGGCGACGCCCGTGGTCTTCAGATCGGCATGAAGCTGGCGATCCCCAAGGCCAACTAGGACTCCCTCTCGGGCGCTCCCTGCCCGAGAGACCCTGCTGCCCACGTCCGCTCGCACTCGACCCATCCGGTCGGGTGCGAGTGCGTTTTGCCCAGCGGATCGAATCTCACGAGCCCCGTGAAATGAACGCGGCGCCGGGCACGTAGTGGCTGTGGAGGTTGTCGATGCAGTCCTACTTGCCCATGCTTGCCACCCAGCTCGCCGCCCTCGTCGGTCTCGCCAGCTGTCTCGGACTGCCCATGCTCTCGGCATGGCTGGACGCAAGCCCCCGCACTCAGGCGTAGCGCACCGTCACCGTCTGGAGCAGAGTGGTCACGGCCGCCTGCACCACGGACTCGTCGGGATCGCGGACGATCACGAAGCCGTCCCCCTCGTAGCCCCGCGCGCGTGGCTGACCCCGCTTGGGCAGTCTCGCCTCGACCACATGCGCACCCATCGCCTCCTGGGCCTCGGCGAGTCCGTCGACGGCGACGACGCGGCCCTGGCCCGGCCCGCGCAGGTAGACCCCCGCCACCGCGTGCGTCCGCTCTGGCGCACCTGGCCAGGCTCCGTCGACCACCAGCCTCGCCCACAGATCCCGCACGTCGGTGTCGTGTGCGTGGCTGTGGAGGTCAAGGAACCCGGCACCGGGCGGGCGCGCACCGATCTCACCGACCGCTACGGTGCCGTCCTCCTGCCAGAACCACTCGGCGTGGGCGATGCCGTCGTCCATGCCCAGCGCCTCGAGGGCGCGGGAGATCACCTTCAGGGGTCCCCTGAAGGGCGACAGGTCACGCGGAAGAAGGACCACCCACTGCAGTCGTGCGTCCTCCGAGACCGCGAGCGGCGTGGCTGCGTAGCGGGTCACGCTGTGGAACACGACCCGTCCACCACACACGAAGGCCTCGAGGCTGTGCTCGGTGCCGGTGAGGAAGCCCTCGGCGAGCAGCGGGCGGGGAAGCTGCTGCCATGCACGCTCGAGCTCCGGCAGGCTGCCGACACGAACCGTCGCGGCTGCACTCACCCCTGCGGGAGGCTTGAGCACGAGAGGAAAGCCCGCCACCCTCGCAAACTCTCGGGCCTCGGCCAGCGTGTGCACCCGTCGACTCGGCGCCACCGGCACGCCGGCCGCACGCAGCGCGGCCTTCATGGCTCCCTTGTCTCGGAAGCGGTGCGCCGCCTCTGGGGAGAGGCCCTCCACACCGAGCCGGGCGCGCTGGCGTGCCACAGGCTCCATCAGCGGCTCGATGGTGGTCACGATGCGGTGGAGCGGACCAAAGCGGGCGACCACGGCGTCGAGGGCACGGCCGAGCGCCGCATCGCTCGCCGGATCGGCACAGGCCACCTGGGCGGCGTAGATCCCCGAGGGGGCAGGCGCCGCGAGCACACCGACCAGTCGCACCCCACGACGCGCGAGGGCGCGGGCAAAGGCCAGGTTGACCGCATTGGGCGCGACCGCGACGTGGACCACCGTGCGCATGTGTCCTCCACGGCGCGCACGCTACCTCTGTGGCTCGTCCGGGGCCAGTGGGACGCGTGCACGTCGCAGGCCGGTCGCGACGCGCAGGGCGACCGACCGCGGCGTCAGGCGCTCAGCCCGCGGACAAGATGAGGTCGAGCAGCTCGTCATAGCGCTCGGACTCGCCAATGTCGTTGTCGGTGAGGTTGTACACCCCAACGACCTCGCCATCGGCATCGAGCACGACCACGTCACGGTACGTGACGCCCCAGTCGGCCCAGACGTTTGCCTTCTGCGTGTCCTGCAGCCACGGCAGGTCACGCCCGTCCGTGATGCTGTCGTTACCGCTCTCGCGACCGGCTTCGTTCACGCCGAGGATCTGGTGCGTCGAGGCGTCGAGCTCGCCCTGCATGGTGTCGAGGTGGCCAAACTGGCCACTGCAGTAGCCTCAAGTGGCGTGCCCGAAGTACCACGCGCTCACCTGACCCGTGTAGTCATCGGGCGACACCGTCTCGCCGAAGCGCGGGCTCGTGGCGTTCACGTCTTCGAGCCCGAACTCTCCGGGGTTCACGTCGAGTGGCTGCTCTGTGCAGCCCAGGACCATCAGCAAGGCGACCATACGACCTCCAGTGCCATGAGCGTACCGCGCGGTGGCCGGCAGCGAGCCCCGCCGCCGCCATCTGCGACAACTCGAATCAAGCGCGAGACGCACGGTGCACATCCACCACCAGCTGTGCGACCATGTGTGCCTTCGACCTCGGAGTGACGCCATGATCTACGCCCTGCTCGCCGCCCAAGTCGCCACCGCCACCACCCTGACCGCCGAGGGCACCTGTCCAGGCCCCGTGACCTTTGACATCGCATCGCTGTCCGGTCGCGACGTCGTGCTGCTTGCCGGACGAGGCGAGGGGGCAGCACCAATCCCCGGCGGCCCCTGCCGTGACGTGGATTCCGGCCTCGCGGGTCCGCTTCGGTTCTTCGGGCCGTTCCGCGACGGGGATGGGGATGGCGCGGTCGCCCTGGTGCCCTCGCTCCCGCCCTCAGCCTGCGGGATGACCTTCTCTGCGCTCGATGTCGCCACATGTGCCGTCAGCGAGCCGACCGCCATCGCCCCGGCTGCGCCCGACTCCTGCGAGGTCGTCGACGGAATCACCTGGTGCCACCACCCCTCCGAGTGCGGCATGGCCTGCAACGACACCTGCGCAGCGGTCGGTCGCGTGCCGATGGCCGACTCCGACCGATGGTTCGCCGCCCAGGACAGCATCGAAGAGTGCGAGACCATCGCAGCTGCCTTTGGCGCCTTCTCTGGCGTGGAGATGGCCGGCTGGACCTACGGCTGCATGAACGACGGGCACGCCTCGGATCACAGCGCCGGCCCCAGGCCGAACCTCGATGTGGCTTGGCTCTGCAGCACCTACTCCGGCTGCCCGGACAACATCCTCACCGGACTCGATCAGCTCGGCGTCGCGTGCGGACCAGCATCCCGAATGGCGATCTGCGCATGTGAGTGAGGCGCTCCCCGCCCCCCAGTCGACCAGCCAAGAGATTCGCCCGCACAGGTGTCAGCCGATCTCGGCCCAGGACTCCAACAGGTGGCCCCCGCGGAGGAACCTGTGCCACCGACCTCGACCAGCCCTGCTCTCCGCCGTGCGATCGCCGACATCCGACGACAGCTCTCCGGCTCCGACACCCAGACGGTCCTGCGCGGCCTCACCCAGCTCCGACGGGCTGCGGATCCCGCCCTCTGGGCTGTCTTCGTGGACGATCTGCTCACACCGGAGGGCGTGCTCGCGCCACCGGGGTCCGAGGTGCACCGTCGTGTCCGCTCTCCGCTCCGTTCCTGGGTGGCTCTGAGACTCCTCGAGGCCTCCGGGCGCGCGCCGAGCGTGCACCGGCTCGACCTGAGCGAGCCTCGGAAGGGCATGCCGCAGTCCCGCCGTCGCACCCGCCTCGAGTGCCTCGACATGCTCACGGGACTGACGCACCTCCGGCTCGACGGCTGCTCGGAGCTCGTGGACATCGAGGCGGTCGCCGCCGTCCCCACGCTGACGCACGTCGACCTCCGAGGCTGCGTCGACGTAGACATCACCCCACTCTTGCAGCTGCCGCGCCTGGAGTGGATCGGGCTGCCGTACGGTCGGACCAGCGGCATCATCCGGCAGCGTCTCCAGCTCCTGGGCCTCATCCCCTCTCTTCGCGGAGCGGACCTCGGCTGGGTGCCGAGCTCCAGCCTGCGCCTGGTGTCCGCGATCACCGGTCAGCGGCTGACGCTCCGGAGCGCGTCGAGCGACCTCCGCTGGCTCGCGGGGATGACGCAGCTGACCCACCTAGATCTGGACACGCGCCGAGAGCCCCTCTCCCTCGCCCCCCTGCGCGACCTGCCCCTCGTGTCTCTCACGCTCCGCAACGCACGCGGCCTCGAGAGCGTGCAGGCCCTCGATGGCCTCTCGGGACTGCAGCACCTGGCGCTGCACCGCTGCTCCTGGCGAGGCCTCTCAGGCATCGCGAGCCATGTGCCCGAGCTGCGGACCCTGGAGCTGTCGCCGTCACCCGCAGACCTCACGCCGCTGCTGGAGCTGCCTCGCCTGCAGACCTTCCGAGCCGCCGCCCGCCCTGCGGTCGAGCCCGGCGTCGTGCTGCTGCGTGCGGTCGCTCCTCGCCTGAACGTAGCGCTCTTCGACGCCGAGACCGGCGAGGCCGCAGGCTCCGCGGCCCCACCGATCAGCCCGAGTCAGGTCGACACCGTCGTCGACGCCACCGGTGCGACCCGGCTGGACGCCTTCCAGGCCCTCGTCACGGAGACGGGGGATCCTGCGCGCGCCATCGCGCTGTTCCGCAGCCCGGACGCGGCTCCTCGAGAGCGCCCGCGCACCATCGCCGCGGGGCTGGACCGCAAGCTGCTCGCCGCCCTGCGACGCCTGCTGCGGTCCGATCCGGCACAGGCGCTGAGCCTGGTCGCCGCCATCGACCGTCCAGCTCTCTGGCGCCTGCTGACCTGGGGGCTGTCGATCGACGAGGCGGGACGGGTCCACGTGATGGTCGGGAGCGAGCTCCACAAGCGGCTCAAGGCCAAGGATCGCTGCAGCACGGCCGCGACGGTGCTCGCGCTGCAGGACCGCCTGCACACGACGACGGCCCTGGAGCTTCACCACGCCGTGCTGCCCACCCGCGGGCTGTTTGCCGCGACCACCGCCTTGAGGGCGCTGCGGCTGTGGGACAGCACCCTGGGGTCCGACGCGCTGACGCCATTGTCATCCCTCGAGCGCCTGCAGCTCACCCGCTGTCGGGCGGAGCACCTCGACGCATCCCTGCCGCGGCTACGCCACCTGTCTCTGAGCGAATGCCAGCTCGAGGCCTTCGATCTGCGCGGGATGCCCCTCCTCGAGACCCTGTCGATCAGCGACATCCCCCACACCCGACGCCAGCTGCGTGGGCTCGAGGGGGCTCTCCACCTGCGTGAGCTGGACCTCGAGCGCTGCAGCCTGCCCAGCCTGGCTCCGCTTGCGCGCCTCCCCGCGCTCACGTCACTGCGCATGCGGTGGACCGCGAGACCGGCAGACTGCGAGGCCCTGCTCTCCATCCCTTCGCTGCGCGAGCTCGAGCTCGACGACAGCTGCCTGCCACCGCCCGTGCGCACCCAGCTCCAGGCACGCCCCGGTCTCGAGCTGCGACTGCTGCCCCCCTGGCGCTGACCCTGTCCGCAGTCTCGTCGCTCCCCCGTCTACACAGTCTGCACCCGACTCCCGAGGCCTTCATTGACCACCGATCTCCAGTTTCACGGCGCGCACCTCGACGCCGAGCGCATCACCGCCACCCTCGACCATCTCCTACAGCGCAACCTCGCGCTCGCCGAGCAGGGCGAGCGGGGCACGCCGGTCTGCATCTGGGGCCTCCACGGCATTGGCAAGACCGCCCTCGTCCAGGAGTTCGCGGCTCGCCAGGACCCACCCTGGAAGATCGCCTACTGCGCACCCGCACAGTTCGAGGAGATGGGCGATCTCCATGGTCTGCCCACCCGCGTCGACCCGGATCCCACCGTGGCGGGCAACGAGTACACGACCTTCCTGCCGCCCGACTGGGTCCCGACGGAGGAGGGTCCCGGAATCCTACTGATCGACGACATCAACCGAGCGGACGATCGCATCCTCCGCGGGCTGATGCAGCTGCTGCAGAACTTCGAGATGTTCAGCTGGTCGCTGCCTCCGAAGTGGCAGATCGTGGCGACGGCGAACCCCGAGGGCGGTGACTACAGCGTCACACCGATGGACGACGCGATGCTCACGCGGATGCTCCACCTCACGATGGAGTTCGACGTGAAGGCGTGGGCCGCCTGGGCCGTCCGGGCCGGCGTCGACCCGCGCGGCATCGACTTCGTGCTCACCTACCCCGAGGTGGTGACCGGTCGTCGCTCGACCCCCCGCTCGCTGTGCCAGTTCTTCAGCTCCATTCGAGAGATTCCCGACCTTCGCGCCGAGCTGGGCCTCGTGTCGGTGCTCGCCCAGGCCTGCCTCGACGAGATCACCGTCACCAGCTTCGTGGCCTACGTCCGAGACCACCTCCAGACCCTGATCCAGCCCCAGGAGATCCTGGGCGCGAAGAGCTTCGCCTCGATTCGCAAGCGTCTCAAGGCACTCGCCACCGGCAAGGATGGGGAGCGTCGCGTCGACCGCCTGGCGACGATCTGCACCCGCCTGTACCTCCACCTCGCCCGGGAGGAGTACACGCCAGAGCCGAAGCACGCGAAGAACCTCGTCTCCTTCATGCTCGTCGAAGACCTGCCACAGGACCTTCGATTCATGCTGCACCGCGACCTCGTGGCGCTGAAGCGCCCCGCGCTCACCGAGATGCTCGAGGACAGCCGCCTGGCCACGCTCATCCTGGCCGGGATCTAGCCATGGCCGCCACGCGAGGCCGCGCGCTGAGCGAGCTCGGACGCAGCGTGATCGCACTGCTGCTCCGCGAGCCCTTCTACGGGCACGTGCTGTCCGGCGTCGTCCGTGTCGCCAACGAGGAGACCCCGACCGCCGGCGTGGCCCTGGGCAGCACCGGCGTCCGCCTGCTGGTCAACCCGACGTTCTTCTGCACGACCCTTCGCCGGAAGGACGAGCGAGTCGCCGTGGTGAAGCACGAAGTCCTGCACTTGGTGCTGCGGCACCTGTTTCGGGGACTGCATGGCCACTACCGGGATGCCCGCCTGTTCAACATCGCGGCGGATCTCGTCGTGAACCAGCTGGTCCGCCCCTGGCCACTTCCGGAGGGAGCGGTGACCCTCGCCACCTTCCCGGACCTGAACCTGAAGCCCGACGAGACAGTCGGCTGGTACTACGCGCGCCTGGACAAGCTGGCCCAGTCTCTCGCCAGCGCGAGTGACGACTCAGAGGATGGAGCGAGCGGGGATCCCAGCGATGGCACCGACGCCCCCCAGAGCGCTCGGGCCCTGCGGGAGCTGCTGCAGGATGGACTGGGCACCTGTGATCACGACGGCTGGTCCGAGAGCAGCCCGCGCAGCGACACCCGCGCTCAGGCCGTCGCCGCAGAGCTCGACCGCCTACTGGTGGACGCCTGGGAGCGCACGGACTCCCTGACCCACGGTCGACTCCCCGGCATCATAAAGCAGGCCGTCAGCGAGGCCCTGGAGCGCAGGAAGCCCCAGGTCGACTGGCGCAGAGTCATGCGCATCTTCACCGCGAGCTCTCGACGCACACGCATCGTGGGAACCCGCCGTCGCGAGTCACGCCGCTACGCCGACGACAGCGGCTGGCTCGGCCGAGGGGATCCACAGCTGCGACATGGGCGCCCGATCGTTCCAGGCATCCAGGTCAAGCGCTTCCAGCGCCTCGTGGTCGTGGTCGACACCAGCGGCTCGGTCAGCACCGAGGATCTCGGCCTGTTCTTCTCCGAGATCCATGGGATGTGGCGCGGCGGCGCGGAGGTCACCGTCGTCGAGTGCGACGCTGCCGTGCAGCGCTCCTGGACCTACCAGGGCGTCCTCCCCGAGACGATCTCGGGTCGGGGTGGAACGCGCTTCGACCCGGCCTTCGCGTGGATCCGAGACAGCCCGACGCGCTGGGATGCGGCGATCTACCTGACGGACGGGGAGGCCTCCCCCCCAACCCTCCGACCGGGCTGTCCCCTGTTGTGGGTGGTGACCGCGGACGGGAGCCCCACCGGGCTGCCCTGGGGCCGCGTGGTCCAGCTGCCCACCAGATGACTCGCAGCGGACCGACCACCAGCCGCCTTCGACACCGGCGTGCTGCATGACCACAGAATGACAGAGAGCCCACAGATCGCTCTGTCGACTTCGACACAACCTGGGGGTGAGGCAAGCAAGCCTCGCCATCCCCTGGAGAGTGACCCATGACCGACAAGACCCCCATCCTCGAGTCCATCAGCACCAAGGTCCTGCTCGCGGCTGTCTCCATCATCAGCATCACGTCCCTGGCCCTGAACTTCGTCATCATCCAGGACATCGACAGCCTCACCGGCGCCACCGCTGCACTGACCGTCCAGGATGCCAAGGTCCAGATCCAGCAGTCCCACATCATCGACGACCTCTCGTCGCTCCGGACCTCCATCGACGGCACCGCCAGCCGCTGACGCTCTTTCGGCACACCGTCACGCCCCCGCCCGACCTCGTCGGCGCGGGGTCGCGTGGTCTTGGCGGCCGGACTCACATGGAGGGATCCCACCAGCCCTGTCCCCGGTGCCAGGAGTCGCGTGCACGGACCCCTTCGAGCGCATCCGGCGCAACCCAGCGCAGCCCGCATCTCTGGTACGCTCGTGCCGCATCCGCGGAGTCCAAGTATGCGCACCCTCCTGAGCTTTGTTGTCCTGGCGGGCTGTGTGCCGAGTGAGGAGCGTCCGCTCCAGTGGACCGGTCGTGTTGACGGCCTCGAGAGTCCCGACGGACCACCGGCACCGCCTCTCACTCTGACTGGGCTGCCTGGCACCCTGTACGCCGACTCCGACTGGGAGGTTCACGTCGAGGGCGCCTACTTCATGGAGACGGTCTACCTGCTCGAGTCCACGGGCGGTGTGGGTGAGGGCGCATGCCACCCGCTCCTGGGTGGCGAGTGCCTCGACGTCCTCGCGCCAGTCCGGATGGCGGCGACCGGCTACGGCATGGCGGATGGCACTGTCCGCATGCCCTACACCACCCGCACGCTCGGTGAGGTCTGTCTGCAGGCCGTCGCTCTGCGAGGTCCAGACGGCGCTGCAACACAGCTCTCTGGCGCCGACTGCATCACGGTCCTCGACCCAAGCGCAATCCAGCCGAGCTGCCAAGCTTGGTATGACGCTGGCTTCCGAGAGTCCGGTCGCTACACCATCGCTCCAGACGGAGCGGACGCGCCCTTCGATGTCGAGTGCGATCAAGAGAACAACGGTGGCGGCTGGACACGTTTCTGGTGGCACACCCCAGGCGCCGAGCTGGCCGGCGACGACATGCTGGCCGAGGACGTCGCGTCGTGCGACCCCGACTCCCCCACCTGCTACGCGGTGATTCCCGACCCTGGCGCCACCGACTTCCGTGTGCTCACCGAGTTCGATGGCTACGCGATCTGGGACCTGACGGCTGACGTGGGGACGGCCGAGCGCTTTCGGGGAGCCTTCTTCGACCGCACCATCGCTCCCTTCCGCGAAGCAGCCGGCGCCTGGGACCCGATTGAGTACGCTGGGGACCTCGACTGGAACGCCTGCAACAGCGGCTGCGATTCCTTCTGGTACGACAGCGTCGACGGCGTGGTCGGCTTCAACCTCGATGACGACGGTCACTGGGGCTACACCGCCTTCGGCGCTGGCGGCGACGCTCCCGACTACGCGGGCTATCGCGGCGTCGATGGCTTGACGGGCGGCGTCAGCGACCGCCACGTCAGCGAAGACCAGGGGCTGTGGCTCTGGTACCGCTGAGCGGCACCGGACTCACAGTCAGACGCCAAAGGCGACGAGGTCCTCAAGCGGTCCGGAACATCGTACCTAGACCCTGGGCCCTCTGCCGTCTCTGGCGGCACTCGGCGGGCTACTCCTCGGTGCCCTCGCCCTCGTGGTCCTCGTCGTCGTGATCCTCGCCCTCGTGATCCTCGTCGTCGTGATCCTCGTGATCACCCTCGCAGATGCCACCACCGTCTTCGATGTGGCAGTGCAGCTCGTCACCGCAGTCGTCGTCCGTCTCGCAGGCGTCACCCTCGGCGCCCTCGACACCGCAAGCCATCGCAAACGCCACCATCACAAAGCTGAACCACTTGGTCATGTGTACCTCCTGTCGTCGTCTTGTTACTGCACCATGAGTACTCTTGCAAACGGGTTGCATTAGGAGTGGGGAATGTGGGTCTTCCTGTCGACGCTGCTGGCCTGTGGTCCAGCCACCAAGCCCTACGCCGACGACGTGGCCCTGGGCACCGCGTGCATCACGGTCGAGGGTGCGGAGCTCTGCGCCAAGCGCTCCGACATCCTGGCTGAGCGCACCGACGACGGCTTCGTCGTCGAGGCCGTGGTCGATGTTCCCGACCGCGAGATCGGCTACGACCAGGCCCTGCTCCGCCTCGAGTCGGACGGGAGCGGAGGTCAGTTCGCTGCTCTCGCACCCGTCGCGATCGACTGCCTGAAGGTCGCAGCGCACGGCGACCACTGCCACCCCGAGGTCGAGACGTTCATGTCCTGCGAGCTCCCCGTGGGGCCCAAGGATGGTGAGGTCATGGTCGACCGCTTCGACGATGACAGCCTCTACGCCCGCTTCGAAGCGACGGTCGACATCGAGCTCCCGTCCTGCTGCAGCAACGACTGCGACTTCAGCACCGAGCCCGAGGCCAGTCCGAGTGGGCCCTACCGCATCACCGGCGTCGTGCATGTGAGCCTCACCGAGGCCACGGACGCACCCCCAGCGTCCTCCAGCCAGACCGAGTCTTCGCCGTAGCTCAGAGCCGCGCGAGCCACACCGGCAGACACCCACTCCTAGCCATCATCAGTCATCATGCCCCAGACAGGACAGAGGTTCACCGGCACGATCACGCTGTGACAGGCACCGGCGGGTCGTCGCCGCATCCACACAGCAGGTATGCTCATCGCCTCTGGAGCAGCGCGTGGGAGACGAGCCGGCCATCGAGCTGAGAGGGGTGCACAAGCGCTTCGGTGCCGTGCACGCCGTTCGGGGAGTCGACCTCGTGATGGAGCGAGGCCGGGTCTACGGACTGCTAGGCCCGAACGGCTCGGGCAAGACGACCACCATGCGGATGGTGCTCTCCATCCTGCTGCCCGACGAGGGCACGATCCGGGTGCTCGGGCGCGGCAGTGCGCAGGAGAGCAAGCAGCGGATCGGGTACCTGCCCGAAGACCGTGGCCTGTACAAGCACATGCGGGTCTACGCCTTCCTCGAGTACATGGCGCGGCTGCGTGGTGTGCCTCGAGACGGCCTCCGCGACAGCATCCGCCAGTGGCTGGAGCGCGTCGGCCTCGGCGACAAGTTCTCGGCCCGCTGCGGCGTGCTGAGTCGCGGACAGCAGCAGCGCGTGCAGACCGTCGCCGCTCTGCTCCACGAGCCGGACCTGCTGATCCTCGACGAGCCCTTCAGCGGCCTCGACCCCGTCAACCGGCGTCACCTCGAGCAGATCTTCCGCGAGCAGAGCGAGCGGGGCTGCACGCTGATCTTCTCGACCCACATGATGCGGCATGCCGAGGAGATCTGCGATCACGTCGTGATGATGAATCACGGGGTGAAGGTCCTCGACGCACCGCTGTCCGAGGCTCGGTCGACGTCTCGCGCTGCCCTGCTGTGCGAGCCCGCCCAGGCCAATGCGAGCCTCGCACCGATCAAGGCGCTCTCGGGGGTCGCCCACACGGAGCGCACCCGAGATGTCGTCCGTGTCGAGCTGGAGGATGACGTGCAGGCGAGCGCCATGCTCGCACCGATCGCCCACGCACTCCCCATGGTGCGCATCGAGGTCGAGCGCCTGACGCTCGAGGAGATCTTCGTGCGC
>PKDJ01000179.1 GCA_002862545.1 Pseudomonadota bacterium | reverse complement strand
AAGGACGAGTGGGGCTACTGGGGTTTCGTCGAGTCGGACTGGGTCTTCGGCACCGAGTCCACCGTGCCCTCGCTCGAGGCGGGGCTCGACCTCGAGATGCCGGTGGGTGTGTTCTACGGCGAGGCCCTGGCCGAGGCCGTGAGAGCCGGCGAGGTCGACCGCGCGCTCCTCGACGAGGCGGTCACCCGGCTCGCCCGCGTCCGCTGGTGCTTCCCCCCCATCGAGGAGCCCCCGCCCCCGTCGTGCACCGAGGGGCCCGCGCTCGCTCAGGAGGTCGCCGAGGCCTCGGCCGTGCTGCTCTCGAACGACGGCGTGATTCCGCTGGCCCCCGACGCCTCGATCGCGCTGCTCGGGCGGCTCGCCGACCAGGAGAACATCGGCGACGTGGGCAGCTCGTCGGTCGACGCCTGCTCGGTGACCACGCCGCTGGAGGGGCTGCAGGACGCCGGCGCGGCGGTCACCCACCTGCCGGACTGGACTCCAGACGACGCCGACACCTTGCTCGACCACGACGTCGCGGTGGTCGTCGTCGGGCTGACCTCGGCGGACGAGGGCGAGGGCTTCATCGCCGCGGGTGACCGCTCCAGCCTCCTGCTCCGCTCGGAGGACCGCGACCTGATCGCAGCGGTGGCTGCCGCTCACCCCCGCACCGTGGTGGTGCTGCAGGGCGGCGCGGTGGTCGACGTGGAGCCCTTCGTCGACGACGTCGCCGCGCTCTGGATGACCTGGTACCCGGGCATGGAGGGCGGCGCGGCCCTCGCCTCGCTGCTCCGCGGAGAGGCGACCCCCCGAGGGCGGCTGCCGGTGGTCTGGCCCCAGGCCGAGGCCGACCTGCCGGCCTTCGACAACACCTCCCTGGTCGTCACCTACGACCGCTGGCATGGCTACCGCCATCTCGACCGGGAGGGTCTCGCACCCCGGTTCCCCTTCGGCTGGGGGCTCTCGACGACGACCTTCGCCATCACCGAGGCCGTGCCCCAGGGTGAGATCGCCGAGGTCCGCATCATGAACACGGGCGAGCGGGCAGGCTGGGCGACGGTGCAGGCCTACGCCTCGGCGGGCGGTGATGCACCCACACGCGAGCTGGTGGGCTGGGCCCAGGGCTTCCTGGAGCCCGGGGAAGAGGCCACGCTCCCGCTTCAGCTCTCCATCGAGCCCCTCCTGGTGTGGACCGGCAGCGACCTCGAGGCCCCCACCGGGGCCGTCGAGGTCGAGCTGGGCTGGCACGCGGGCGACGTGCAGCGCACCGTCACCTGGGAGCCCTAGCCCCTAGCGGCGCCGGGCACTCCAGGAGCTGCTCCGGGTCTTCTTCGACCACATGTTCTGGCGGTAGGCCTGGTCCTCGCCGACGAACTGAGCCTCGAGGTCTGCCTCGAGGGCGTCCACCTCGGCGAGGTTGTCGACCACGGCAGCACTCCCGACCACGGCGTTCAGGCTGCCCACGTTCGACTTGTAGTCGGCGATCGCCGCCTGGGCGGTCTCCTTGTCCCCGGACTGAACCGCGGCGCTGAGGGCCGTCTGGAGGCGGGTGTACTGCTCCTCGACCACCGAGCGAGACCAGGCGTCGGCATCGAGACCCGCGACGAAGGCAGCGCGGTCGTCGGTGAAGCCGACCGACGTGCCCACAGCCGCCACGACGCCCGGCTGCCCGTCCAGCTCGCTCCAGCTGACCGTCACGTCACCCAGCGAGACCGCGGACGCGTCGAGGTGGGGGTCGACCCGCATCGTCAGCCAGAGCCGGCGCTCCTGCTCTGCCTGGAGTCCGCCGAGCCGCACGACCGCCTCGCTCCCAACGTGCTCGACGGGCAGCCCCGCGGCGTCCACGAGCTGGACCCCCTCGGGCAGTGCCACCCGCAGCTTCACGCCCGTCGCCACGGTGCGACTGGCCGCACCCAGCTCCTCGGCGAACACCGATGCCAGGTCGTGGCCGCGGGTCACCCAGTGGAAGTTGCCCGTGCCGCTGTCCGCGAGGCCCGCCATCAGCGCCTCGTCGTAGTCCGCCCCGATGCCGACCGCCGACAGCGGCGTCTCCCCGGCTGCGAAGCCGGCCGCCCGCTCCGTGAGGCCATCCGGCGTGTTGGGGTGACCGTCCGAGATCAAGACCACCCGCTGCGCGCGGCCGCTTGCCGTCGCCAGCTGGGCATGTCCCACGTCGAGCCCGTTCTGCATGTGGGTCCCTCCGCTCGCGGCGAGCCCCTCGACCGCCCGGCGCCAGTGCGCGCTCCGGTCGCGAGACTGCAGCGGCCAGGTGACCCGACCGCGGTCCGAGAAGCTGACCAGCGAGAGCCGGTCCTCGGGCCCGAGCTGGTCGATCAGCGCCTGGGTGGCGGCCTTGGCGTCGAGGATCTTGGTCCCCGACATCGAGCCGGAGGTGTCGAGCACCACCACCATGTCGGTGGGCACGCGCCGGTCGGCCGCCGGCGTGGTGCTCGCGATCACCACCTCCACCTGGGCGAGGCCGTCGCTGCGGAGGACGGTCTCCCGATCGACGGTGGTGCGGACCGTCACGCTGTCGCTGAGCGTGCCCGGCTCCACCGGAGCGACCGGGGGCACGACCGCAGCCGCCGCAGGGCCGATCGGGTCGGCCCAGACGGGCGGTGCGGTGGTCGGCGGGACGAGCGCACGGGCGGCTGCGATGGCGACGACGGAGAGGGCGACACCGGTGACGGCGAAGGCGCGGATGACGAGGCGGGAGGGCATGCAGGACTCCAGATTCAGATGCATGCCAAGCGTAGGTAGTCCACGTCCCACGGTGGGTATGCCCTCCGTAACGAGGGCATGGACTCCGGTTACCCAGCGTTTACAGAGGGCGGTCTGGACCGGGGACGCGCTCGTGTCGGCCGCGGCGGACCTCGCACCCCGCGTCGGAGGCCCCGTCTGCACGTCACTCCATCCGTAGAAGCCTGGATCTTCCTTCACCGAACCGCGATAGTTGACGTGTCGACATCACTATTAATGTGGTGATAGAGAATTGTAAGAACAGACCAGGATTCGACTTGCACAAGTGGTGCATGCATCCATCCTGGACCATCGTTGCGCTCGTTGCTGGCCTTCATGCCGCTGCGACGACCGTCGACATGCTGCGCGGAGCGTCGACAGAGCCCCTGCAGACCGCTGCGATCAGCATCGAGGAGGAGTCTGACACCGCAGCGGTTGGCCAGGACGCATCCGACGGAGACGACGTGGTCCTCGTCGAGGTGCCGGGAACAGAGGTGCCAGCCTCCGAGGAGCCCGACTGGTCGGCCATGGGCTGGCCCGACGATCACCGCAGCACCTTCCTCTCCCAGGCGGCTCCTCTCGCTCTCGAGGTGGGTCGCGAGACCTGTGCTCTGCCCTCCGTGACGCTCGCTCAGGCAATCCTCGAGACGGGCTGGGGGCGCTCGAGCCTGGCCCGCCGGCACCACAACTGGTTCGGTATCAAAGGGAAGGGACGGGTTCTGCCGACGCTGGAGTACACCGGCATCCCGACGACCGCGTCCTTCCGCACGTGGGATTCCCCCGAGGAGGGCGTCCGGGCCTATGCAGAGCTGCTGCGTCGGGACCGTCGCTACGCAGCGGCCTGGACGGTCTGGCCCGATGGCCGGGCCTTCGTCCATGCGATCGCGGGTCGCTGGGCGACCAACCCGGACTATGCACGGCAGCTCGTGTCGCTGATCGATCGCTACGACCTCGACCGCTGGGATGCGATGGTCAGCGAGAGCGACGCCTGCGTGCCGCCCGTCGCTCCGAGCGCCTGAGCCCACCGACCTGTAGGGCCGGGCTTCCGTCGTCGGCGTCACCGGTCGGATAGCGGGTCGCCGGAGGGAGCGACCCATGGAGCGCCCGAGTCAGCTTGCTATGGGCGGAACCGCCGCCATCGCCGCGATCACCGCCGGCGTGCTGTTCGCGCTCGGGCGCATCGCCTGGTGCAAGTGCGGCAGCCCCGTGCCGTGGTCCTTCGACACCTGGTCGATGCACAACTCCCAGCACATCCTCGACCCCTATGTGCTCTCGCACCTGCTGCACGGGGTGATCTTCTACGGGGCACTTCATGTCCTCGACCGGCGCCGAGCCGACGTGGCCTGGCTGATCGCGCTGGTGATCGAGGCCGGGTGGGAGATCCTCGAGAACACCCCGCTGATCATCAACCGCTACCGCGAGTCCACCGCCTCGCTCGACTACACGGGCGACTCGGTGGCCAACTCCATGGCCGATCTGGCAGCCTGCGGCGTGGGCTACCTCATCGCCCGGCGGCTCCCGTGGTGGGGCTCGGTGCTGCTGTTCTTCGCGCTCGAGCTGCTCTCCCTGTGGTGGATCCGCGACAGCCTGACGCTGAACGTGATCATGCTGATCTCTCCGGTCGAGGCCATCAAGCAGTGGCAGGTAGGCTAGGCGCCCGACCGCCCGCATACCTCGACAGCCGGCCGCGCCGGACCTCACAGGCGTTACCGGAGCACGTGTCGGGCCGCCCGACGCCGCGCTCTTCGTGCCCGTGGTGAGAGGTTGTCATGAGTCGAGATGCACCTGTCGACGTAGACGTCCACCCGCTGGTCGCCCGGCGCTGGAGCCCGCGGTCCTTCACCGACGCTCCCGTCTCACCCGACGCCCTTCAGCGCATGCTCGAGGCCGCCCGCTGGGCACCGAGCTGCTTCAACGAGCAGCCCTGGCGCTTCCTGGTCGCCGACCGCTCTGGGGATCCCGAGGGGCACACCCGCCTGGGTGCTCTGCTGAATGAGGGCAACGCCTGGGCCCGGGCCGCTCCGGTCCTCGTCCTTGGAGCGACGCTCGAGCGCTTCGCGCGCAATGATCGCCTCAATGCCCATGCCCGCTACGACCTCGGTCAGGCCGTCGCCTGGCTGACGGTGCAGGCCACCCACGAGGGGCTGTTCCTCCACCAGCTGGCTGGGTTCTCGCGCGAGGCTGCGTTCGGCGAGCTGGGCTTGCCTGACGGAGTCGACCCGGTCGTCATGCTCGCCATCGGACACCTCGGTCCGGCGAGTGCTCTGCCGCCGGCGCTCGAGGCCCGGGAGACCGCCCCCCGGCGTCGGCAGCCGCGGCAGGCCATCACCCTCGGCGCACGGTGGGGTCAGCCGCTGACGTGAGCCGCGCTGGGAGATTCGGAGAGGCTTCGGGTGCGGTGAGCCTGCAGCGCACGTCATCGCGGCGAGGAGAAGTGGCCGCTGTCAGGCGAGACTGCGGTAGCCTCCACCTGCTGCAGCCCCGAGGCCTGCGGCCAGGAGCGAGATGACCCCGCAGATCGTCTTCGTCGGCTCCCCCTCTCTCGACGAGGTGACCCAGGCCGACGGCACTGTGTCCCAGAGCGTGGGTGGAGCCGCCTTCATCTCCGCCCTCGCGGCGCGCTGGTCGGGCGCCTCGGTGGGCATCGTCGCACGAGTCCCTCCGCAGCTGCCCGCGCCGATCGCAGCGGTCTTCGGTCCGGGTGGGCTCCATCGGGGTGGCCTCTCACCGGAGGAGGGTGCGCTGCCGACCTTCCGGATTCGCTACGACGCCGAGCACCGAGCCACCTACACCCACGTCGACAACGGCCTCGAGCACCGCCTGCAGCCCGAGCACGTCCCCGAGGCCTGGCTCACGGCCCGCCACCTTCACCTCGCACCGATCGGCGAGCACGCCAGGCCGCAGCTCCAGATGCTGAAGGCACTGCGTGCGCGCGGAGCCTCCGGAATCCTCTCGGCCGGCACGTACCGCCGGATGCTGGCCATCGATCTCGACGGTGCACGTGAGCTGCTCGCCGGCGTGGACCTCTTCTTCTGCAACGCGGAGGAGCTGGCCCTGCTCTGCCCGGACGGGCCACCACCGGACACCCGCGTCTGTGTGACCGACGGTCCGCGGGGGGTGACGCTCCACGAGCACGGCACAGCGACGCACCACCCCGCGCCCGCCTCCGAGGTCGTCGATGCCACAGGAGCGGGCGATGCCTTCTGCGGTGGCTTCCTGGCTGGACTCGCCGCCGGTATGGGGGGCGCGCCGACGGGCCTCGCGGCCGCGCGGCACGTCCTGACCGGACGCGGTGCAGAGCGCCTCCTCGCCGACGTCGCGGCGCAGGTCGGACCTCGAGCCATACCGGTCCCCGAGCGCATCGCCGAGGTCGGCGCCGCCCTCGCAGGTCACGCGACCGGCGCGGCCTTCGACTTCGCTCAGCCGCCTCACCTGCCCGCCGGACACCCACAGGCGCTGGCCATGCTGTGCATCGCCACGCTCCACCAGTTCGGCTTCTGGACGGCCTCGGCCGAGGCGGGCTGGCAGGGTCCGATGTACGCCGAGCTCGACGGGCGCCGCTACAAGGGCTCAGACTTCGTGTGGGCGGCCTTCGCCCGAGCGGCGCGGGAGCGTCCAGAGCTGCTCCAGCCCGCGCACATGGCGGCCGAGCCGGAGTCCTTCCTGACGATCTGCACCGCGGACGATGGCCACTGTCCTCTGCCAGAGCCTCACACCTACGTCGCGCTTCACAGGGCCCATGGCGCGGCGATGCTGGAGCAGTGGCCCGGGGGCTACGAAGAGCTCGTCGCCTCCTGCAACGCCAGCGAGGGCCCGGTGGCCAAGCTGCTCGGTCACCTGACGCAGCTGCCCGGCTACGCCGAAGACCCGCTCGCCAAGAAGGCCAACCTGCTGGCGATCATCCTAGCCAATCGCCCCGAGGGCTTCCTCGATGCGCGGGACCGCGAGAGCATTCAGCCCATCGTCGACTACCACCTCATGCGCGCCTGCCTGCGGACCGGGTGTGTCGACATCCGCGACCCTGACCTGGACCGCCGGCTCGCGGCCCGCACCTGGGTCGATGCGGTCGAAGAGGCGGCGATCCGCGAGGCGAGCTTCGAGGCGATCGCAGGGCTGGTGCACACCAGTGGCCAGTCCGTGGCGGCCGTCGACGGCTTCTTCTTCGCCCTCGGGCGCAGGCTCTGCCTCGAGACGGAGGCCCCCCGGTGCGGGGAGTGCGCCCTCACGGCATGTGGGCGTCACACCGCGCGCTTCCAGCCCGTATTTCGCACCACGACCTACTGATCCACCGCTCGTCTACGCGGAGTCTGCCCGGGTGGACCCGCTGCGAGCGGCTCCCCGAGGGGAGCCTCGCCCGGTACGACGAGGAGCAAGGAGTCCGAGGGCCCATGCCGAGCCGAGGCGCTGAGCCGAGTGACCGAGGCCCTGGCGCCGGCCTACTGGACCCGCATCGTGTTGCCGCCGCGGGCGATCCGTGGAGACAGCTCCTCCTGCGGCAGCGTCGCCGAGTAGTCACTCATGATGCGGCGCGAGGCATCGAGGCGGCGATCCATGTGGGTCACCCCGGGACGGACATACTCGCCCGTGAGGGCGCGGGTGTAGCCGGCCAGCCGGTCGTCACCGTAGGCGTCCATCAAGCTGTTGGCATCACTGAAGCGGTTGCCGTAGGACTCGCCGTTCGGGCTGTAGCCGGACTGCACGCCCCAGCCGGGGGTGAACCGGTAGTTCTCGTCCGGGTTCGTCAGGCCCTCTCTCATGGCGTCGAGGTCCATGCCTGAGTCGTCCTGGTTGAGGGCGTAGTCGAGCTGCCAGTTGATGTCGTTCGGGTCTTGGCCTGCCGCGATGGCCTCGGAGCGCGCCTGGTCGTAGGGCCCCCTGCGCGCGCCCGTGTACTGGAGCATGCCCCGTCCAGCGCCCGAGCCACGCTCGACCACGTCGAGCTCCTCGAGCTCCTGCTTGCCCGTCTCGACCACGGCTTGGCCCAGGTAGGCGGCCGCGAACTCTGGGTCCCAGCCCTCCTCCTCGACCAGCCGGACCATGCCAGCGTAGAGGTTGGTGTCCATGAACCCATCGACGTCGGCCGAGCTCGTCTCGGTGGCCGCTGCCGCCAAGGTCGAGCCCGCCTCGAGACCACTCGAGCGATCCGGCTGGCGCTGCGAGACGCGCTGCGCCCGAGCTGCATTACCGCGACCGCCGCGACCGGGTCGTTGTCCACCACGAGAGGCGGCGGGCGCCTGCTGGCGCCGCCTTCGACTCTTGCCTTTCATAGCTGTGCTCCAAACAACAGAACAGAAGAACAGGGAGCTCAATCCATGTCGCGAGGCCCTCGAGAGCGAGGCACCATGCGGCGTGGCACAGACTCCACGACGCCAGCAGAGGAGTCGCCAGCGTCGTGGGAAATATAGCGCATACCACGAGCCGTGCGCGCCAGGTGCGTCCAGCACGGCCTGTCGAGCTCAGCCGCGGCTGCGCTCGTACAGGGCGATCCATGCCTCGACGTCCATCCGACTGACGAGCTCGGCGATCAAGGCCGTGGGGATCTTCTTGGGGTTGCGGAAGCGAATGCAGCTCTTGCCCATGTCCAGCTTGGTCGTGCAGTGCGCGGGGTACGCGTCGCGGAACCACTGCAGGAGCTGCGGGTCGGCGTACAGGCCCATGTGGTAGACGGCGATGTGCCGTCGCTGTGCGGCCAGGCTCAAGAAGGGCAGCGGGGTGTCGGGCGTCACGTGGTAGCCCGGAGGGTAGCGCTCGAGGGGCACGACCCAGCTCGGCATTCCCCAGGCCATCCCGAGCGTGAAGCCCGAGGGGATGTTCGACTGCACAGCCTCGAAGAGCGCCTGAAAGGCAGCTCGCTTCGTCGGCTCGACAGCACTCAGGTAGGCGTCGACAGTCATGGCTGCAGCGTAGCAGAGACCAAGAAAAGAAGAAGCGCCCGAGGGGAGTACCACCAACCCCTGGGGCGCTTGCTTCGCTTTGCTTCCTGACCCCGATTTAGGTGCAGCTGCATCGAAGTCCAGGACTTTTTCAAAAACCTGGGAGGCGGCCAAATGCTGCACGAAAACCAAGAAAAGAAGAAGCGCCCGAGGGGAGTACCACCAACCCCTGGGGCGCTTGCTTCGCTTTGCTTCCTGAACCCGATTTAGGTGCAGCTGCATCGAAGTCCAGAACTTTTTTCGAGAACCTGCGAGCTGTGATCTACAGCATGGTGAGTCGGCATGGGCGACCGGTCCCGGGCTCCGGGATGGCGACCGATGCAGAGGCGCTGGTGCTCGCTCATGAGGTCGTCACGCCACGGTGTTCGCGGGGACTTGTAGAGGGGTGGTGTAAGGCCGAGCAGGCCGCTGCGTTGGGGGAGCGTCTACAGGAGCTTGTCCATGCGAACCGTACTGCTACTGCTGCCTCTGGTCTCCGCCTGTGCCGGGGCTGCGACCCTCTCCTCTAGCCCCTCTCGGGCACCAGCCTTGATCGAGGGCCTGGGCGACCTGGACGCAGAGCCAGCAACTGCGGTCTCTCCAAAGCGGATCCGCACGGGCTCTGTCACCGTGCACGTCGATGACTTCTCCCCGTTCGAGCGCGACCTCGAGCAGTGGCTCTCCGGGGTGGGGGGCCACGTCTCCGATGCGAACCTGAGCCACCACGAGGGCAAGGTGAGCTGGGCGACGCTGACGCTGCGGGTTCCGGCCGAGTCACTCGATCCGCTGGTCGGCTGGGCCGAGGAGACTGTGCAGATCAGCGATCTGTCTCTGCACTCCGCGGACGTGACCGCCGAGTGGGTGGACATCGAGGCGCGCATCGCCAACGGTCGCCGCACTGAGGCCCGGCTCCAGGAGCTGCTGGCGGCCGCGACGGGTGATCTCTCCGATGTGCTCGCCGTAGAGGCCGAGCTGATGAGGGTTCGCGGGGAGATCGAGTCTGCCGAGGGTCGCATGCGGGTGCTCGCGGATCAGGTCGGCTTCAGCACGCTGACGATGCGTGTCCAGGTCCGCCAGGTCTACGTCCCGCTGGTCTCCCAGAGCTTCGGCGCCGAGGCGCTCGACGTGCTGGAGAGCTCCACGGGCGCGATGGTCACCACCGGTCGCATCGCAGCCCTGTCGGCGGTCGCGGCGGCGCCGTGGGCGGCGGTGCTCGGTGGTCTCCCCTTCTTCGGCCTGCTCGCGCTGCGGCGTCGTCGGGCTCGGGGACAGACACGCGAGGACTGACGTGACCTCGAAGCACGCGGGCCGCTCCTCTCACTGAGGTCAGGCTCGTCCTCGACGCCGCGCGAGCCCCAGCAGCGGAAGCAGCATCCACCCGGTGATGGGACTGCTGGAGGTGCAGCCACAGCCCCTCTCTTGGCCCCGCTCGACGGGGTCGGTGGGGGGGCTGCAGGCGTGGTCTGACTGCGTGCGGCTGACACAGGGGAGCTGCTGCAGGACCATGGGCAGGCCCTCGGCCGTCGTCCACAGATCACCCTCGAGGCCGTAGGCGATGGACTCGGAGTCCTCGAGGCGCTCGAGGGGCAGGTCGATGGGCTCCGTGCTGAAGGCCGCGGTCGGCTCTCCGGGATCGACGGCCCACTCCCAGCCCCCCCCCGTCCCCCGCAGAGCGAGGCGGTCCCCGTCGGTGTCGAAGTCACCACCGGTGACGGACGCGCCGAGGTCGAGGGTGGCCACCACCTCGAGAGTTCCGCCACCGGGCGGGGCGAGGGCAACCCGAGCGCCGCTGCTCTCCCGTGAGACGATGAAGATCTGCCCCGTGCACGGGTGCACGAGCAGCGTCTCGGCATCACGGGGGGCGTCGGGCCAGGCGTAGGACCACGTGGCGACCACCTCCGCCACAGCCCCATCCGATGCCGGCTCTCGGGCCACGTAGACGGTGAGGGTGTCTCGCTGGCCGTCGTTGTCGCCAATGTCGCCGATGTAGAGGCAGTCGCTGCCGTCCTCAGGGCACGGACCCGCCGCGATGTCCTCCCAGTCGTTGAACTCTGCGCCAGCGACCAGGTGCGACCGCCCGACCGTGCCGTCGGCCGTGAAGGCGTACAGCTCGGGAGCGCCGCCCTTGTCGTCGTGGGTGAGCCACCAGCCAGGACGAGCGCGGGAGGCCACCAGCCCTGAAGACTCGGGCGCGACCCCGCCGATGGCCGCGACCTCGACGGGCTCCCCCCACGTGCAGGTGTCGCCCAGCGCAGCGAGGGAGAGCAGGAAGACCACGGCCTAGAGCCGCACCACGAGCGATTCGTCGGGGGTGACCGTGCCGCCCTCGAGTCGCACGCGGGCGGGAACCCCCCACTCGGGCTGTGCCGGGTTGTGCCACAGCCGCTTCGGAAGCTGCCGCGGGCTGGCGCCCATGCTCACGAGCCGACCCTTCAGCAGGGCGCCGTTGGTTCGGATCACCTGTGCGGCAGCGCCGGCCTGCAGTGCACCCGCCTGGCCAGGCCGCAGCCAGGCCATGACCTCGTCGGTCTCTTCCGGTTGGATCTCGAGGATCGGCTCCCCCGGACTCACGATGTCACCAGGGGACCGGTGCACCCAGCGCACCTGCCCGTCGCGAGGAGCGCGCAGTGTGGAGCGCTCGACCCTTAGCTCCAGGGCCTCGACCCGGCGGGTTGCCGCCACGACCTGCCACTGCGAGGTCGAGGGGCGGTCGGTGGCGCGCAGGGAGGCGGCTTGGTCGGCGGCGTCGGCCTCGGCCACGGCCACGGACCAGGCCTCGACCTGTGCTCGGGCGAGATCGCGCGCCTGGCGCAGGCGAAGGACCTCTCCGGCTGCTCCTGCGCCGTCGGCGACGAGGCTCTCGGCAATCGCGAGCCGCTCCTTCGTTGCCGCGAGGTTGGCTCGGGCCTCAGCCAGCGAGGCCATCGCGCGAGCCCGATCGAGAGCGGCGTCTTCCCGCCCCTCAGCGAAGCGCCTGGCCTCGTTGGAGGCTGAGATAGCAGCCTCCTCCTGCGCGACGAGGAGCTCGGCCTGAGCGACCTGGAGGGCGGCCTGGAGAGGCTCGTCGTCGAGCTTCGCGACCACGTCCCCCGCCTGCACCTGCTGATGGAGGCCGACGTCGATCGCGACGACCCGCCCCGACTCGGCGACCGCAATCACGGCAGAGGGGGCATGACCGAGTGCCGGCGCCTCGACGCCGCCCCGAGAGGCCCAGCCACCCAGAAGCGCGACCAGCACACCGGCCACCCACACCGCACCACCCGCACGTCGGCGCCAGACCAGATTCATGATTCACCTGCTCGTGCGAGCGGCAGCAGGGCGACGCCACTGACTGCGCCGAGTGCTGTCAGGTCATTGACCAACCGCGCGCCGTGCTCGCGGTGGCGGAGGTTCACGTCGTACACCAGCTCCTCCGGACCATCGGCCTCGGACTGTCTCGCTGCGGTGAGCACCACCGTCGTGCAGTGCTTTCGCAGGACGGCGTCGACACCGGCTCGGGCAGCCTCGTCTCCCGCGAAGCGGAAGCGCAGCATGCCCTCAGCGATGCTCCGGAGCCCGTAGGCCGTCCACTGCAGGAAGGAGGCCGACAGACCGATCACCACGGTGCTCGCCGCAGCGATGCCCAGAGCGCCTGATCCGGCAGCCATTCCAGCGGCGACGGACAGGAACAGGAAGGTGGTGTCGCGAGCGTCCTTCACCGGGGTGCGGAAGCGAACGATGGCGAGCGCCGCGGCGAGGCCAAAGGCCCGCGCGAGGCTGTCGCCGACCACGCCCATGATCACCGCGACCACCATGGCGAGCAGTGCGATGGCCTGCACGAACGTCTGACTGTACGACAGAGCCCCGTGGGAGCGGGCGTAGAACCATCCGATTGCCTGACCACAGAGGCCTGCGACGAGCAGCCGCAGCAAGAACTCGGGCAGGGTCGGTCCGACGCCAGCCGGCGCCGCGAACAGGCCGGTCAGGAGACCATCCATGCAGCCCCCGGACGTGGACGGTTCCACGGCACGTCGCCCAGGGAGACAGCCCCCCGGACGTACTTGGACACGGACAGCCGCTCGAGACCGAGCGCGCGGACGAGCCGCTCCATCCACTGCGGATAGCCGCCGTTGAACTTCAGCTCGAGGATGGTCGGGCGCTCCAGCGGCACGTGCTGCCAGGCGCTGTCGTCAAGCTGGAGTGGATGGTCGGGATGCGGAGCCTGAATCGCCAGGTGCCGGTCGAAGGTCAGCCGCGCGTTGTCGCCGAAGACGCTGCCGAAGGCGTGCCGCTCATAGCGAACCCACAGGCGCGGCTGCATCGCGAGCTGGTCGACCCGGTCACGAAACTGCCCGTAGATGGGAGCCGCATCGTCGGAGAGCCCAGCTGAAGGCGGGGCGTCACTGCGGGCCACCGCCCGCGCATGGCGTCGGGTCACCCGCGCCCGCTGCTTGACGATGGACAGCCCGACGCGGCCCTTGTCTTCGACCCAGATCGGGGACTCCGGGTCGGGCTCGTACGTCCGCATGCGGAGCTTGAAGCGGTTGCGCAGACCCTCGAGCGCCTGTGCGGCCGTCAGCCAGTCCCAGGTGTCGAAGTAGAGGCTGTAGACGTTGTACGCGCCGTCGACCCCAAAGCGATCCGGTCGACAGAAAGCAGTCACAAAGTCGAGGATGATCGACTCTTGCTCAGGGGTGATGAGGTACTTGTGCTCGTACCGGGCAGCGAAGAGCATCTCGACTCGGGCCTGTGACGACTGCGTGACCGAGACAGCGTACCATGCGCGCGACCGCCCTGTCTGAGCGCCCTCGCAGAGCCTCGAAGCGGTGGCCGTTGGTGGCAGCCGTGTGACGCCCTACCAGGTGGAGCTGATCCGCACTTCACCCTCGGGAGCGAAGACATCGACGAGGATCGTGCCCGGCCCCGAGCGGGCCGCAAAGTAG
The DNA here is from genome assembly GCA_002862545.1 of Pseudomonadota bacterium. Classification (GTDB taxonomy): domain Bacteria; phylum Myxococcota_A; class UBA796; order UBA796. Next base: position 3,883 of record PKDJ01000179.1, on the reverse strand, counting down.
CCAGGTGCCGTCACGATGCTGTGAAAGCCCAGATCCTCGACGACCAGCACCTCGGACGGGTCGGCCCAGACCACCAGATCGATCGGAGCGCCCCATGGCAGCCGAATGTCGACGTCGCCCCACTCCGAGGTGAGGATGAGGGTGTCGCCCGACAGCGGCGTGAGCCGACCCGTGATGTCGTGCTCGGCGTACAGGTCGACGTACCCGCTCACCCCCTGGACGTGGATGTTGCACGCATCCACGACGTGAACACCGCGCATATTCGTCAGGGTGGCATCGCCGCTCGCGACCACCAACTGGGAGTCCAAGTGAGCGGGGGCGGTGACGCTGAAGTCCACCCCTCCCCCCGCGCTCTGGGCACTGAGCAGGAGACCGCCAGCGGCCGTCACGACATCCCAGCGGTTGGCATCGCGCTCCTCTGAGGCCCTGTCCTTGCCGCCCGCCATCCCCCAGCTGAGGCCGTCCACGACGATGTCGGGACCGCCGGCTCGAAGCTCGACGCTGCCCGACTCGATGCTCGCCTCGACGCGATCGAGGCCGGCTGCCGAGAGGGTCTCTGAGAATGGGCTCTGCACGATGGTGCAGGCGCTCAGAGGAAGGAGGATGGCCAGGCCAGAGTATGTGCGAGTCATAGTCGCCTCCCGTCGTTCACGAGTAGACGCACCGCAGGCCGAGTCATTCGATGGCCGGACGGCCCGATCGAGCCTGCGCGCTAGCGGAGCGCCTCGACCGTGACCGCGATGCCCCCGGTGAGCCCAAGGGCCTGCTGACGCTCGGCGATGTACCGATCGGTCGGCTGAGCGATCACGTCCGCTGGAATCGGCATGCCGCCGGTGGTCTGGCCCTCCAGCAGCTCCGGGAACCACAGCTTGTAGAGGTCGCCAGCGGCCTGCCGCTTGATCATGCGGTCCCAGGCCGCGTCGATCTTGGCCTCGCCACGCTTCGTGAAGGCGTCGGCGTCGACGTGGGCGAGACCACCGAGTGGCAGGCTGCCGTCCGGGGAGCCGACGCCGAGCCCGCGGATCAGCGCCGCCATGAGATCCTGCTTCAGCTGTGCCCTGGCGGCCGGCGCGTCGCGGATGTCCTCCCAGCTCAGGCCTCGGGTGATCTTCACGAAGGTCTGGGAGTGCTTGCCCAGGGCCTTCATGGCCTTGCCGAGCGGGGTCTGGTCGGTGCACAGATCGTCCGCGTCGTCCCACAGGGCGTAGGCGTCGGCGTAGAGGCCCGCGAGTGCGTCCCGGTACTGCTGGAGCGCCGCGAGGGTGGACTGCTTCAGGCCGGCATCGAGGGTGGCACTGAGCGGCAGCGAGCCGACGAAGGCGAGCACGGCATCCGCCACGCAGGTCTCGACGACCTGCTGGCCCTCGAGGTAGCGCCGGCGGCCGATGCGAGCCTTGTTCTGGATGTTGTACTTGTCGAAGTTGGCACGGGCGGCGTTGTCCAGGGTCAGCACGGTGCCGCTGGCGAGCGGGCAGCGGAGCACGGCGTGGTCGGTGAGGATGCGGTCGTCCATCCAGGCCTGCGCCGCGTCCGCATCGATGGCGTCACGCCAGGTGCAGCGGGCGGGCTGACCAGGCCAGGCCACGAACTGGTGGGGAGCGGCTGCGAGCGCGGCGTCGTCGACCAGCGACGGGTCGAGGGCCGCGAACATGCTGTCGTAGGTGTCCTTCTGGTCCATGCGCTTGTGGAGCTGATCCTGGAGACCCCGGAGCTTGCGGATCTTGAGCGACGGAACCACGACCACCATGCCGGTCTGGTCGGCCAGCGCCTGGAGGGCATCCGCACTCTGGACCTCGGTGTTGATGTCGCCGAGGACGGCCTGTGGCACGGCGGCACCCGCGCGCTTGTCGGCGATGATGCTGGCGAACTTCTCGAGGTTGGCCGACCGGTTGCCGGACGAGAAGTGGCTCGCTGTCACCTCGAGCCCATCGCCCACGAGGAAGGAGACCGTGTCCTGGAAGTGTGGCTGTCGCGCATCGGGCGCCTTGGACACCGTGAGCGGGGCAGGGACGGTGATGATCGTCGTGTCGTCGCCGAAGTGGTAGGTCTCGCGACGGTCGGTCTCGGAAGCGCTCATGGGACTCGGCTGGGGCTGGAGTGGGCGACGCAGGTAACGCCCCAGCGTGGCCTCGGGCGATCGTGCACGGCAGGGGTGCTCGGATGCCCGCGCCCGCGTGGGCTAGAGTGGGCGCTGTGGAGGCTTCGATGGTCAGCTGGACAGCGCTTCTCTTCGCGATGGTGTCGGCCCATGCGGGCGGCATCTTGCTCACCTCGACGGGTGACTGCCCTGGGCCCATCGAGATCAGCGCGAGCGGGCTGACGCCCGGCGGCAGCTACACGCTGCTGTACAGCCGCTACGGTCGCGGCGACGACCGCCTCGTGAGCGGTCCCTGCGACGGCACCTTCACCGGTCTCGACGGCGAGGAGGTCGCGGTAACTCGGCGTGCAGACGCCGATGGCCGGATGCGCCTGCGACGGGACTTCGGCGCGCCCAGCTGTGGCATACACCTCCAGCTGATCGACCACACGACCTGCGTGGTCAGCAACGTCGAAGACTTCGTTCGTCCTGCCGTGGGCGGCGAGGCGGACTTCGGCCCCTACACCTGGCTCCTCGGGGAGCGAGGAGAGTCCTGCACCGGTGTGTGCGAGACCATCGGCCTGCGCTGCGCCGACCTGGTGGAGAGCGAGTGGGTCGAGACCTGCGACAGCAACGTCTGCCAGCTGTTCTACCCCGACCTGCCCTGTCGCTCAGACGGCGACGGCCCGCGAATCTCGTACACCGAAGAAGACGGTGCACCCTCGCCATCCTCGGAGTGCGTCTACCACGACTGGCCCTGGGGCGGCTGGAGCTGCGACTGGGTGGAGCGCGAGGACGACGTGCGGATCTGCCCCTGCGAGTGAGCCTGAGACCGACCAGGCTCGTGGGTGCCGGGCACGCCGTTACCGAGCCTTTACGTCCACCGGCCCCTCCACCGCTAGGATGACGGCATGCAGGCACGAATCCTGGTCGTCGAAGACGAAGCCGCCATTCGGCGTGGACTGTGCGACGTCCTGGCCTACCACGGGCACGAGCCTGTGCCGGTCGCCACGGGCACCGACGGTCTGCGGGAGGCCCTCACGGGCCGCTACGACTTGCTGATCCTCGACGTGATGCTCCCGGGCGTCGACGGGCTCACGATCTGCGAGCAGGCACGGCAGGCCCACCCCCGCCAGGCCATCCTCATGCTGACGGCACGGGGTGGAGAGAGTGACGTGCTCGAGGGCTTCCGACGAGGCGCCGACGACTACGTGCCCAAGCCGTTCTCGGTCGCTCAGGTCGTGGCGCGGGTGGAGGCCCTGCTGCGACGCGCCGGCGTCAGCGAGCGCTTCGAGGTCGCGGGCCTTCCCGTCGATGCGACGCGCCTCAGCGCCGGCGACACGCCCACGGTGGAGCTCACTCGGCGCGACGTGGAGCTGCTCGCCTACCTGGCGCGCACTCCAGGCCGCCCCGTGTCCCGCGACGAGCTGCTGCGAGAGGTCTGGGGCTACGCGATCACGCGCGGTGTCGAGACACGCTGCGTCGACATGCACATCGCGAAGCTCCGGAAGAAGCTTGCCACCGTGACCCGCCGCGAGATCGTCGAGACCGTGCGCGGAGCCGGCTACCGCGTGCCCGGGTGACGCGCGCGCGGCTCTTGCTGGGGCTCCTCGGGCTCTTGGTGATGCTGGGAGCCTCCTCGCTCCTGGGCTGGGCCCTGGTTCGCGCCGCCGCCGAGGACGAGGTGCGCCACGGGGTGCTCGCGGAGCGGGTCTTCGATGGCCTGGAGGCCGAGCTCTCCGAGCTGGTCCAGCGTGAGGAGCAGCGCTCCTTCCTCGAGTACCGGCACTACTACGTCCCTGGACG
>PKDJ01000006.1 GCA_002862545.1 Pseudomonadota bacterium | reverse complement strand
TACGTGGCACGGGACGGGCGCGTACTCAGGTAGACACGCGCTGCTCGTGCGAGGGTCGAATGGGTCGGGTGCGGCGTGTGGTTCGGTGGGTTCTCGTCGGTCGGCGGGACGGTCTCCGTGCGCGCATCCGCGAGCGGCTTGGGCTGTTTTCGTGGCTCGATCGGCGCTCCGGATCACAGGCATCACCCACGGAGGATGCGCCGAGGCGTGAGGCGGGCCGCGCTGATGACGCTGGCTGGGTCGAGGCTGTCGAGCTCGGCGAGATTCCCGAGGGGGAGGTCGTCGAGGTCGTGCTCGACGGGCGAGGCATCGCCTTGGTCAACATCGATGGCGAGGTACACGCTGTGTCCGACACCTGCCCACACGCGGGTGGCGCCCTGGGTGAGGGCTACCTCGAGGGGACGACCCTCACCTGCCCCCTGCACGGGTGGACGTTCGACGCCACGACAGGTGAGTGCCACATCGACCCGGAGGAGAGGCTCGAGCGCTTCGACGTGGAGGTTCGTGGCTCGCTGATCTTCGTGCGCGTCGGTTGAGGCTCTCGCGTCGTGCACGAGGGCGTCATCCAGAGTGGCGCTCGCGATCGAGTCCCCCGTTCAAGGGTTGCCAGAGCGCGCTCGGATGGGTTATGGCGCGCCGCGTGTGTACGGTCGCCTAGCTCAGGCTTCGCTGACTGACCGACGAACCAGTTGATAAGAGGCGGACGATGGCCCGCAGGTGTGCATTCACGGGCAAGCGCCCGAACGTTGCGAACAAGATCTCGCACTCCCACCGCAAGTCCAAGAAGCGGCAGGCGCCGAACATCCAGGCGAAGCGCCTCTGGTGGGAGGAGGGCGGGCGCTTCGTGCGCATCCGGCTGTCGACCCGCGCGATGCGCACCATCGACAAGAAGGGCCTCGACAAGTACGCGCGAGAGTGCGGAGTCGACCTCAACCGCTACTAAGGTCTAGGCCTCCGAGCAGGGTGCACCTGGTCGGGGTTGACGCAAAAAGCGAACGAGCCGGACGGTCTCCCGTCCGGCTCGTCGGCTTTCTACAAGTGGAAGTCGATGACGGTGCTCCCTCGCTCCGGAGGGTCGCTCTCGGAGCGGTCCTCTCGTGTGGAGGGCGGAGGCTTCTCGATCCGGAGTGGAACCCGTCTGCGACGAGCCTCCTCTCGCTCTCGCTCCCGCTGAATCCGCTCGATGATGTAGGCATCCAACATGGTCGCCTCTCGTCGTCTTATGGAAAGCTTAGCACCGACCTCCAGATGGACAAGTCCTTAAGGCGGTGTCAGTCCTTTCCTTCCTTCAACCCGGTTGGCGCGACACTGCGTCCAGCGAGGTCCAGGGCTCTCTCGGTCAGGGCGGAATAGGTCGGCATCAGGCTTGAGAATCCGAGCTCATCCAGCGCTTGTAGGTGGCCGGTGATCGTCTCCATGTCTCCACGCGCTGCTGGGCCAGTGAGGCCCTCTTCCGGGTGAGGCACGGCCCCCCGGATCGACGCCAGAGCCAGTGGCGCGAGCGTGCGCGCGGCGACCTCGGGCTCGGCTCCAGCAGCAGCCAGCAAGCGTGCAGCGTCCGCCAGCAGGACCGTCGCGAAGTTCCCTGCCATGACCGCGGCTGCATGGTAGAGCCGTCGATCGCCGTGGATTTCGAGAGGGACGAGGCCGAGCACGTCACAGAGGCGCTGGGCGAGCACGACCGCCTCGGGATCTCCTGCCACAGCTGCTCCGACGCCGTGCAGCTGGGGTACGCAGACCTCTGGTCCCGGAAAGGTCATCAGCGGGTGGAGGCTGCCGGCCGGCGCGTGTGGACGAAGTGGCTCGAGGCCACGAGAGCCCGAGCAGTGAAGGACGATCTGGCCGATGTCGATGCGTGCTGCGGCGTTGGCGATCTCACCGTCGGGCACGGTGAGGAGCACCCCGCTGCAGCTCGGTACAGGCGTGTCGCGCCCACACAGGCTCACCTCGACGTGTCGCTGACGGAGCAGCAGGGCCAGGGTCCGGCCGAGCCGGCCAGGGCCTACGATTGCGATGTGCACGACGCCTCCGTCACGTAGGCATGCTAGCGTAATGTCGAGGCAGCACTCTAGGCGCGACAGGGACTTCCCGAAGACACCTCGGGGCCGAGAGTCGCTGAGCCCGTTGCCGTCGACATGCCATGTCCATCCGGAGGAGAGATGTCCGTCGTCGAGAGACGCGATGAGGGAGCCGTGGCGATCTTGGCGCTGAACCGGCCCAAGCGCCGGAACGCTCTGAGCGGCCAGCTGATCGAGGAGCTCGCGGGCGCACTGGCCGAGGTGGCTGACGACGACAGCATTCGAGCGGTCGTCCTCACTGGTCGAGGAAAGGCGTTCTGCGCTGGGGGCGATCTCGCTGACGGCTTGAGTGGCGATGGGTTCGTGGCGGCTCACCGCGGACGCGGCCGCTACGCTGAGCTCCTCGCGTTGCTGCCGCGGCTGCGTGTCCCGGTGATCGCTGCGCTGAACGGCGACGCGCTCGGCGGCGGTCTCGGGCTCGCTGCGGCGTGTGATGTGGTCGTGGCAGATTCGGAGGCTCGGCTCGGCACGCCCGAGGTCAAGGTCGGGCTCTTCCCCTGGATCATCCTGGCTGTGCTGCAGCGTGACGTGCCACGCAAGCCGCTGCTCGAGCTCGTGTTGACCGGCGGGCGCTGGAGCGCTGAAGAAGCGAAGTCACATGGCTTGGTCAACCATGTCGCTCCAGTCGGTACGGCGCTGCAGATGGCTCTCGAGGTTGCGGGTGTCATGGCGTCTCGCTCGCCGGCTGTGCTGGCATGGGGCAAGCAGGCCTTCTACAGAATCGCCGATCAGGACTACGAGGATGCGCTGGCGTACATGCATGCGCAGCTCTCGCTCAACCTGCTGACCGAGGATGCCATGGAGGGTGTCGCCGCCTTCTTGCAGAAGAGGGAGCCGCAATGGAAGGGGCGCTAGCGATTGAGAGGGTCCTCGTCGGTGGGCGGGGCATCATCGCGAGGCGACTGGTCGAGGCATGCCGCGCGCATCAGCTGGAGTCGGTGCTCGTGTTCTCCGAGCCAGATGCCGAGCAAGCGGTGCTCGATGAGGCGACGTTTGCCAGCTACCTCAATGGTCGCACAGTTCGCGAGACCTATCTCCATCCGGGCAGAGTCCTGGGAGCGGCGATGGACGCCGGCTGCGAAGCTCTTCATCCAGGCACCTGCTTCCTGGCCGAGCATCTGGGATTTCACGAGGCGGCCGCCAACGCGAACGTTCTGGTCGTGGGGCCGCCGGCGCCCGTCATCTTTCGAGTGGTGGACCGGCTCGCGTTGCGTAAGGTCGCACAAGCTGCGGGTCTGCCACTGATTCCAGCATCCGAGCCGCTGTCGTCCGGTGACGATGGCCTCGAGAGTGCCGCACGAATTGGTACGCCTCTGTACGTGAAGGCTGTGCACGGCCGCGTCTTGGAGCGGGTCGAAGACCTTGCGGAGGTCCCAGCCGCCGTGATTCGCGTGCAGAATGTTGCCCGGGCTATCGCGGGCGACGAGCGGGTGTACCTAGAGCGGGTGGTCGATGCTCGACGGCACGTGGGTGCCGTGATCGTCGGCGAGGAAGGCAGTGCGCCGATCGTGCTGGGGTGGGTCGATAGCTCTGCCGAGCGCGGCCGATTCACTCATGTCGAAGAGTGCGGAGCGAGCGTCGTCTCGCCCTCGGTCGCAGAGCAGCTGACCGAACAGGCCGTCACGCTCTGCAAGGCTGTCGGATGGAGCGGGGTGGGACGGATCCGCTGGGCGCTGACCCCGGATGGTCGTGCCTATCTGTTGGGCATCTCTGCGCGGCTCACCAACGGCTTCGAGCTCGTCGAGCACATGCATGGTGTCGATCTTGTCGACACGCAGGTGCGGCTGGCGATGGGGGAGCGACTTGCATGGGAGCAGCCGGAGCAGCCTGCCTCGAGTCATGGCATTCAGCTTCGCCTCTACCATCAGTCTGAAGACGGCTCGCGTCCGGATGGGGTCCTGACAAAGCTCGAGCTTCCAAGCGGCGAGGCCGTACACAGCTCCAGGGCGGTTGACGTGGGCACGGCGTGCAGCATGGACACGGAGCCGTTGCTTGCGACGGTGACGGTAGTGGCGCCCACTCGACAGACTGCCGTGGTGCTCGCTCGGGCTGCGCTGGAGCAAGTCGTGGTGGAGGGGATTCCCACGAATGTCGAGCGACTCGTGGGTCTCTTGCGTCGTGAGGACTTCTGGCGGGGCGAGCACGACGCGCGCGTCTTGCGATGAGGCGCGGTACCCGCTAGTCCGGGTGGCCGTCAGCCAACCCGATCCTGGCTCACGGAACGCAGCGCAGGTCGACGTCTGGAGGGCACCGTAGGTACCCCTCGGGACTTCGCGACGCGATTGGAGCAAGCATGGGTTCCTACCGGGCGGAACGTGTGGCCGAGCTGGTTCATCGAGAGGTCGCCGAGCGACTGCGGACCGAGGTCAAGGATCCGCGGCTCACTCCTGTGTCCATCACGGCGGTCGACGTGAGTCGAGATCTCCGGACGGCTCGCATCGCGTGGATGCCCCTCGGGGGCGGGGCCGCGAGTGACGAACTCAAGGGTGCGATCGCTGATGCTGCACGCGCTCTGCGTGGGCCTGTGGGGCGTGCCCTGCGCTTGCGAAATGCGCCTGAACTCGTGTTCGTTCAGGACGAGCACACCGAGAGGGCGGCGCGGCTGACCGCCATCCTCGATCAACTCTCACGCGACCGAGAAGGGGAGGAGTGATGAGCCTGGCACCAAGCTTCCTCATCATCGACAAGCCCGCAGGGATCACATCACACGACGTCGTCGCGGCGGTGCGCTCCGTCACAGGCATCCGCAAGGTAGGGCACACCGGAACACTGGATCCCTTCGCGACCGGAGTGCTTCCACTCGCGCTCGGACCGGCAACGCGACTGATCGAGTACCTCGACGAGTCTAAGAAGGTCTACGACGTGACCATTGCCTTGGGGGCCGCCACCAACACGGGCGACCCCACCGGCGAGGTGATTCGAGAGGCGGCGATTCCCGCCCTCGAGGCCAGCGACGTGCGACAGGTACTTCAGAGCTTCCTGGGCGAGCGCATGCAGGAACCGCCTGCGTTCAGCGCAGTGAAGGTCGATGGGAAGCCGCTCTACCACTACGCGCGGCGTGGCGAGGTGAAGCGGGCCAAGCCACGTCGCATCGTCATCTACGACCTCGAGCTGCGTGCGATGTCGGCCGACTCACTCGACGTGGTCATCACGTGCTCGCGGGGCACCTATGCGCGGGTGCTCGCGGACGAGATTGCGACCGCACTGGGGACGGCCGGTCACCTCTCTCGCTTGATGCGGACGAGGAGTGGTCCATTCTTTCTCGATGACGCCATCGGGTTCGACCGCCTGGCAGCCATGGCCAGCGCAGAGCCCGAGCGCACTTGGGAAGAAGTGCTTCTACGCCGCGGTGCTCGCGAGGAACGCGTGAAGTGGCGTCCTCGGGACACCGTGCGAGAGGAGCTCTCCCCCTTCGTGCGACGGCCGATCGACGCGCTGTCCCACCTACCGTTGGCAGACGTGTTGCCGGGAGATGCTCGGCGGATTCGCAATGGCAGCAATCCTCCCATGCCACCGGGGAGCACGCCGATGGGCGGCCGCTACTTGGTCGTCAGTGGTGTCGATGTCGTGGCGGTGGCTGAGAAGTCACCTCGCGGACCGAGAAGTCTCAAGGTCCTGAAGGCCTGACAGAGAAATCTTGTTGCAGTAGCGCCCCGCGCATGGCATTGGGGCGCGTCAACCCACGGTGGTTGCGGCAGCCGACGGGCACGCAGTGTGTCCAGCGCCATGGTCGGTGCAGCTGTGGCCACCCGACAAGGAGAGAGTCATGGCGCTGACCGCAGGCGACAAGCAGGCGATCATTGAACAGTACCGAGGTGCCGACGGGGACACGGGGTCTGCTGCTGTGCAGATCGCCCTGCTCACGGCGCGCATCAAGTACCTGACCGAGCACTTCCGGACGCACAAGAAGGACCACGCCTCGCGGCGCGGACTCCTGCGGCTGGTTGGCCAGCGGCGCAAGCTTCAGGCTTACCTGAAGAAGAAGGATCCGCAGGCGTATGCCGAGCTCATCAAGAGCTTGGGCCTCCGCAGGTGAACGGTGTGGGGTGGCCTTCGGGTCACCTCTTCGCATTCTTGCAGCGAGTTGAGTCGTCCCCGAGAGGGGACTCATTGAAAACCTGAAATTCAACCGATCCGCCGAGGCGCTGGTGCCTTCGCAGGTCTCCGTACAGAGGGGCGATGACCCACCTGCACGAAGGGCTGTGATGGCTCTTGACCCATTCACTTGGGTTGTGTGTGAGCTCCGAAGGGCGAGCACCGCGCGGATCAAGCTGGGCTTGTCCCAGAGGAGTATCCGTGAATCACATCACGAAGACCGTTGAGATCGGTGGCAACACCATCACGTTCGAGACCGGAAAGTACGCCAAGCAGGCGTCTGGCGCGGTCGTCGTCAGCTGTGGTGACAGCAAGCTGCTCGTCACCGCAGTCTGCACCGAGGGCTTCCGCACCTTCGACTTCCTGCCGCTGACGGTCGACTACCAAGACCGCAACGGTGCCAACGGCACCATCCCGGGCGGCTACCTGAAGCGTGAGGGTCGCTCCTCCGAGCGCGAGACCTTGGTGTCTCGCGTCATCGACCGCTCCATCCGTCCCATGTTCCCGAAGCACTTCCGGATGGAGCTTCAGGTCATCGCGACCACCATGTCCTACGACAAGGACCACGAGACGGACGTGCTTGCCCTGTGCGGCGCGTCGGCGGCCTTCCACATCAGCGAGGCGCCCCTGACCCAGCCGATCGCCGGTGTGCGCGTCTGCCGCGTCGACGGCGAGTTCGTGCTCAACCCGGGCTTCGAGGCTCGTCAGCGCGCAGACATCGACCTGATCGTCGCGGGTACCCGCGATGCGATCACGATGGTTGAGGGCGGCGCAAACGAGGCCTCCGAGGCGGCGATGCTCGACGTGTTCGACATCGCGCAGGAGGCCATCCGCACGATCATCGACTGCCTCGACGAGTTCCGCGCCGCCGCGGGCAAGGACAAGGTCGAGGTCGGCGAGCCGCCCCAGCTCGATGCTGACGTGCTCGCCTACGTCATGGAGAACGGCAAGGACAAGGCCGTGGCCGCTCTCGCCGTCGGTGAGAAGCACGCCCGCAAGGACGCCCTGAAGGCTGCGCGGAACTCCGTGATCGAGGCCATGCTCGAGGGTGAGGAGGACGCCGACGTCATCAAGGCGAAGACCTCTGACGGCAAGGGCGCTTGGGACAAGCTCATCCGCCACATCATGCGCTCCACCGTCATCGAGTCCCGCACGCGGATCGATGGTCGCGCTCCCGACAGCATCCGTGACATCTGGAGCGAGGTGGGCGTGTCGCCTCGGGCCCACGGCTCGGCGATCTTCACGCGCGGTGAGACCCAGGGCTACGTGAACATCGCGCTGGGTACGGAGATGGACTCCCAGCGCATGGAGCTGCCGACCGGTAAGCACGAGCGCTGGTTCATGCTCACCTACGTCTTCGCTCCGTTCTGCACCGGTGAGGCGCGTCCTCTGCGCGGACCGAAGCGCCGGGAGATCGGTCACGGTGCGCTGGCTCGCCGCGCTCTCCTTCCGGTCCTGCCCACCAAGGAGCAGTTCCCGTACGTGATGCGCTCCTCCTCCGAGATCCTCGAGTCCAACGGCTCCAGCAGCATGGCGACCGTGTGTGGCACGACGCTCGCGCTCATGGACGCCGGTGTGCCGATCTCCAAGCCGGTGGCTGGCATCGCCATGGGCCTCGTCAAGGAGGGCGACGACTACGCGGTGCTCTCCGACATCCTCGGTGACGAGGATCACCTCGGCGACATGGACTTCAAGGTCACCGGTACTCGTGACGGCATCACGGCCTTCCAGATGGACGTGAAGATTGCTGGCATCAACCGGGAGATCATGGCGAAGGCCATGGCCCAGGCCCGTGACGGACGCCTGCACATCCTCGATGAGATGGCCAAGGCCATCGAGGCGCCTCGCGACGAGATGTCCGAGTACGCCCCGCGCATCACCACCATCCACATCAAGACCGACAAGATCCGTGATCTCATCGGACCGGGTGGAAAGGTGATCCGTGGAATCCAGGAGGCCTGCCAGGTTCGAGTGACCGTCGATGACTCCGGCAAGGTCGACGTGGCGTCGACCTCCAAGGAGGCAACGGACAAGGCCATCCAGATGATCCGTGAGATCACGCAGGAGGCCGAGGTCGGCGCGCTCTACGTGGGTGTCGTCAAGCGCATCGTCGACTTCGGCGCCTTCGTCGAGATCTTCCCGGGCACGGACGGGCTGATTCACATCAGCCACATCGCCCACGAGCGCATCGACAGGGTCACGGACGTTCTTGCCGAGGGTGACGAGGTCCTGGTTCGGGTGATCGATGTTGATCGGTCCGGCAAGATCCGGTTGTCCCGCAAGGAAGCCCTCGACAGCATGGGCGCGTGAGCACCGGCGCTGCCGAGGTCAGGGTCGAGGTCCTGCCCGACGGTGTCGGGCTGGGGCTTCCGTCCTACCAGACCGCCGGCAGCGCGGGCTGCGATCTTCGTGCAGCCATCCAGCAGCCACTTCCACTGGAGCCGGGCGCGCGCATGTTGGTGCCGTGCGGCTTCCGGATGGCGCTGCCCGACGGCGTCATGGCTGACGTTCGCCCCCGCTCAGGTCTGGCGCTGCGCCATGGCGTCACGGTCCTGAACGCCCCCGGAACCATCGACTCGGACTATCGGGGCGAGGTGAAGGTACTCCTCGTCAACCTTGGCGAGGAGACCTTCGTGGTGGAGCGGGGGCTCCGTGTCGCCCAGCTCGTGCTCGCCCGGTACGTTCAGGCCGCCTGGGTCGAGGGGCCGCTGGACGAGACTGCCCGTGGTGATGGTGGCTTCGGAAGCACTGGGACGGCGTGAGCTGAGGCTGCAGGGTGCGGCCTCATTCGCGCCCTCAGCGACCGGTGAACTGGCTCAATGCACAGCTCTTGGTGGAGGAGGCATTCTCCAGCTCGATAGCGCCAGACAACACGCCGCCGGCCTCTAGGCGGACGATGACGGTGCCGTGGGTCCACGCGTCGTCTAGGTCGGGGTCGACCCTCACGCGCTGACAGGCGCGGGCCTTCAGGTCGTTCCCGTCCTGGAAGAAGATGAGGGGAATCGTGAAGTTCTGCTCGTTCATGGCGTAGTCGGCAAAGTCCTCGACGAAGACGTCGATGTCGATACGCGCCACCGGGCTGTACGTGTCGTCGGTGGCGAAGGAGGGGTCGGTGTCACAGCCGCAGCCGCTCGCGGTCGGTGGGGTTCGGTAGACCTGCAGCTCGTCCTGCGGCGGGATGACGATCTTGAGATCGACCACTTCGTCCGTGTCGTCGCACTCCTCCGCACGCCACAGCCCGTCCAGCTCTTCCAGCAGGGGGATGGCGGAGGCTAGTCCATCGGGCCACTCGTCGGCCGGAATGGTCCCGAGTGGCTCCGAGGCCCACGCCCCCCGACAGTTCGAGTTGTCGACGAAGGTGTTGCCCGTGTCGGCGTCCTTGCCTCCACATGCGGCCAACCAGAACCCCGCGACTGCCCACACCCGCATGTTGCCTCCATGCCACCCGGTATCGTGGTGACCGTCGCGACGTGACGACCAGTCCTGCCGGGACGGTGTTAAGACCGGCGACCCAGCCCACGAAGGTCCGATGTTCGATGTGCTCTCCAAGGGCTTCAAGTCAGCCCGGCTCGCTCTCACCGGCAAGACCGAGCTCACCGAGGCCAACCTCGCTCCCGCGCTCCGTGAGGTCCGCACGTCTCTGATCCAGGCGGACGTCGAGCTCGGGGTGATCAAGCGGTTCCTCGCGCGCGTCCAAGAGCGCTCGTTGGGCGACATCGTTCCCCTGAAGGGTCCGACGGGCCAGAAGGTCAAGGTCACGCCACAGGACTGGTTCATCAAGGCCTGCTACGACGAGCTTGTCGAGCTGATGGGCCCAGTCGATGCCTCCCTCGGCCTCGATGGGCAGCCCGCCGTCATCATGATGGTGGGTCTCCAGGGATCAGGAAAGACGACGACGACCGGCAAGCTGGCGAAGCGTCTGCTGGCTGAGGGGCGCAAGCCCCTGCTGGTCGCGGCGGACATCTACCGTCCGGCGGCCGTCGATCAGCTGCGAACGGTGGGCCGAAAGGTGGGTGTGCCCGTCTTCAGCATCAAGGGCATGAAGCCGGTTCAGCTCTCGAAGCTCGCCATGACGCAGGCTCGGAATGTCGGGCGTGATGTCGTGATCATCGACACGGCCGGGCGCCTGGCCATCGATGATTCGCTCATGCAGGAGGTCGTTGAGATCAAGTCGGCCGTGCAGCCGGACAACATCCTGTTCGTCGTCGACGCCATGATCGGGCAGGACGCCGTCCGCACAGCCGCCGAGTTCGACCGGCGGCTCGACTTCACGGGCTTCGTGCTCACGAAGCTCGACGGAGACGCGCGTGGTGGTGCAGCGCTCTCCATCAAGGAGGTCACGGGCAAGCCCGTGAAGTTCTTGGGGCGGGGCGAGGCGCTTGACCAGCTCGAGGAGTTTCGACCAGAAGGACTCGCGCAGAGGATCCTCGGCTTCGGTGACATCGTTGGCTTGATGCAGGACTTCGAGAAGCATGTCGATCATGCCGAGGCCGAGAAGTCCACCGAGAAGATGCTGCAGGGGCGCTTCACCTATGCCGACTTCGTCAAGCAGCTGACGATGGTGCGCAAGATGGGGCCACTCAAGGAGCTCATGGCGCGGATGCCTGGCATCTCCGGAATGATGGACATGATCCCCCAGGAAGCGCTCGACGACGCCGAGCTCGACCGCACTATGGCCATCATCGGCTCCATGACCAACCAAGAACGAGCCGAGCCCGATCTGTTGTCCAACCAGCCCGGTCGCCTTCGGCGAGTCGCCCAGGGCTGTGGTCGGACGATCGACGACGTGCGAGCCCTCCACAATCGCTTCTTGCAGGCTCGGCAGATGATGAAGGGCTTCGGGGACCTCATGGGTAACCCCACCGCCCTCGCACAGGCGCAGCGGATGATGCAGGGCGGCGGAGGCTTTGGCGGGATGCCCGGCATGGGTGGCATGCCTGGCTTTCCACCCATGGGCGGCGATGCCCCGGCGCGACCGTCGCTCACCAGAGACGAGAAGCTCGCCAAGCGAAAGGCACGCAAGGCGAAGAAGAAGGCGCGGAAGAAGAACCGCCGGTGAGGGTCGTCGCCCGAGCGCCGAATCACCTCGGCGATGGGGTGATGGCGCTACCCGCACTCTCTGCGCTCGCCAAGGTCAGTCGCCTGCGTGTGCAGGGGCCACGCTGGGCACCCGTGCTCTACCGCGACCTCGGCGTGCCCGTTGAGCGGCCAGGCGCAGCGGGAGGCGCCGACGCAGCCGTGTTGTTTCCGCCTTCGCTCTCCTCCGCGTGGGCAGCAAGGCGCGCTGGTCGGCGCATCGGCGTACCTACGGATGGCCGTGGCTGGTTGCTGACCGACCCGGTCCGTCCCGGACGCCATCGGCGTGACACCTATGCTGCGCTGGTCGAGGTGCTCGGGGCGCGGGTGGAGGGGAACCCCGTCTGGAGCAGCCACGCGAATGACCCGACGGTCGATCTGCCCGCAGGACACATTGGTCTGAATCCGCTGTCGGCCTCGGGTGCAGTGCGCGAGTGGCCGAGATTCCGTGCTCTCGCGGATGCACTCGATGCTCCGGTCGTGTTCTACGCGGGGCCCGGTGAGGGGAGGCGACTCGCAGCGGTTGCCGGGCATCACAGGCAGGTCGTGGGACTGCCTCTACCAGCGCTGGCCCGAGCCCTCGAGAGCTGCGCGGTGCTGGTCTCCGGCGACTCGGGCGTCGCCCATTTTGCCAGGGCCTGCGGGGTGCCGACCGTCGTGATCTTCGGCTCGACCGACCCCGATCACACGGGCCCCGCAGGCTGCACTCCTGTGGTTGGTCCAGCGCTGGCGTGTGCGCCCTGCCGGAAGCAGCGCTGTCGAGCGGCGCTGGAGTGCTTCGAGATTCCCGTGTCGAGCGTCTTGCGCGCTATCGAGCGAGCCCGTGCCTGACATCCTCCTGCGCCGTGGGGCTCTGGGCGACGTGGTGCTGCTCGGCAGCGTCACGGCTGCCATGGCCGAGCCAGCGGTCATCGTCACAGACCAGCGCTGGATGCAGGTCGTAGAGCGACTTCGAAACGTCGAACGGGTGGTCTCCTGGCCGTCTGACACCGGTGGGCTGCCCTCGGGACGGGTGATCGATCTGCAGAGGAGCCCGCAGACGCTCCGCTGGCCTGTGTCGGTGCGGGTGCGCAAGCACAGTCTGCGACGACGGCTGCGGATGCACCTATCGTCGATTGCGCCACGGCCGTCGGTCCCCGAGATCTATGGCCGAGCGGTCGGTGTCAGGCCGGTAGCGCCGCCATGGATCGACCTTCCTCCGGCTGAGCGCGACACCTTGGTGTTGGTCCCGGGAGCAGCCTGGGAGCCCAAGCGCTGGCGGGCCGACAGACTCTCGGTAGTGGGGCGCGCATGGGCGGGCCCGGTGGCTGTGCTCGGAGGTCCAGGTGAGGGGGCGCTCGTTCACACGGTCGCCGACTCCATCCCCGGCGCGGAGCCGGTGGTCGAGGAGGGATTCACGCGCACGCTACAGGTTCTGTCGCGCTGCGCGGTGGCGGTGGCCGGTGACACGGGGCTGATGCATCTCGCAGGTGCATCCGGCGCAGCCGTCGTCGCGTTGTTCGGTCCCACGCATCCGGATGATGGGTTCTTCGTCTACCCAGGAAGAGTGGTGCAGAGGGCAAGATGGTGTCGGCCCTGCGCGCTGCATCGGATCGCCTCGTGCCCGCTTGGGCACACTCGCTGCATGGACCATCGAGTCGACGACGTCATCGAGGCGGTGCTCTCGTGCGTTGGTTGATCCTGACGGATGATCACCCACCGGCGCTCGGGGGGGTGGCCACCTTCGCGGCTGCGACAGCACGTGCGCTCGAGGCTTCTGGCTGCGACGTCCGAGTCTATGCACGGGCTCGGCAGGGGCTTGAGGGCGCCCGTGGTGTGTCAGGGAGGTCCTTCGGCAGGCGGAGCGGCACGTGGCTCGGGATCAGCGCGCTGCCATACCTGAGGTCCGTGGACGCGGTGCTTGCGACGACCTGGGTTGCTGGGACGCTTGCTGCCCGGCTGGCTCCGTCGCGACTCCATGTCGTCGCTCACGGCTCTGATG
This sequence comes from Pseudomonadota bacterium, assembly GCA_002862545.1. Classification (GTDB taxonomy): domain Bacteria; phylum Myxococcota_A; class UBA796; order UBA796. Next base: position 4,245 of record PKDJ01000006.1, on the reverse strand, counting down.
TCACGCGTCCTCCGGTGCGGCCCAGGGCCTTTCGGCGCACATGGTCGCGTGCTGCTGGTCGATGGGCTGTGAGTCGGTTTCTCGCGGAGCAGCTGAGAGGCGAAGGGGTCGAGGCGCGGTTGCTGCCGCTGCCCGTCGATGCAGTAGACCGGCCTCGCCGGTCGAGTGGGCTCCGACGTGCGGTCTTGGTTGCGCGTGCGACACCGCTCAAGGGGGGGCTTCGCTTCGTTCGACTCGTCGCCACCCTCGGAATTGAGGGCTTGGTTGTCGGCGACGGCCCCCAGCTGGCTTGCTGGAGGGATGAGGCCGCCCGACTGGACGCGAACATTCAGTTTGTCGGAAGCGCCTCGCCCGCTGGGGTCCGAAGCGCGCTCGGCCGGAGCGATCTCGCGGTGCTCCTGCCTCGGGCGAGACCGGACGGCACGGGGGCGGAGGGGCTGGGACTGGTACTCCTGGAGGCTGCGGCCCTCGGTGTACCTGCGGTGGGCTGCGCGACAGGAGGTGTGCCGGAAGCTGTGGGGCCCGGACTCGTCTTGCCACAGCCCGACGATGCCGCAGAATCCGCAGCTCGGATCCTCGACTGGTGGTCGGAGGATCGCGGAGAGGCGGCTTGGGCCTGGCTGCGCGAGAACCACGGATCGGCACGGACGGTGGCCGCCCTGTCGAGCCTGCGGTAGCCACCGAGACGTGCGACCTCTCTTCTGGCTGTATCGACCCACCGTGCCCGCGACCCGGGCACAGTCCATTCAGGTCGTGCACGCTGCTCATGCGATGGCGCGTCGGGGGCATCGGGTGACCCTGGTCGCCGATCCGCCCCGAGGGACTCGTCCATCCGTGGCGGAGGCACTGGGGCACTATGGCCTGGAGCCGACCCCTGGCCTCCGGCTGGTCCTGCTGCCTCCGAATCCGATGGGTTCCGTGCTCTTTCGGTGGGAGGTTGTCCAGGCTGCGCGGGCCGGCACGTGCTTTGTCGCACGCTCGAAGCGCTATGCGCGAGCTGTCCTGAGGCGGCTGCGAGCGACCGTGGTGCTCGAGGTGCACGAGGTCGACTCTCGACAGGCGGCCGAGAGGGGCAAGGATCCAGCCTCGATGCTCGCGCTGGAGACGGAGGTGCTCGCGGGTGTCGCTGGGGTCGTTGCCAACTGTCCCGGCACGCTCGCGCTCCTTCGAAGGACGCACGGCTCACTTCCTCCGGCAGTCGCGCTGCACAATGCCACGCACGGGTCGCGCATCCGACAGCCGGTGGGGGAGGGAGAGGGCGCCCTGTATGCCGGCTCGATCCGGGGCTACAAAGGCTTGGCGACTCTCGCGCGGGCCGCGGCGCTCTGTCGCACTCCGGTCACGCTGCTCGGCACGACTAGACAGGAGGCGGCTCGGCTGGTTGCCCTCTCCGACGGACGACTGGCCACACGCCCGCCTGTCGCCTCCGAGCGCGTACCGGACCACCTTGCCGGAGCTCGAGTGCTCCTCCTACCCGCAGCATCTGGCCTCTTTGGCTCTCACCTGACCTCACCCCTGAAGCTCTGGGACTACCTGGCGGCCGGCCGCGCGGTGGTTGCGGCCGACACTCCCGCACTGCGGGATGCGGCTGGCGGTGCCGCTGCATGGTACCCGCCCGGAGATGCTCGCGCGCTGGCTCGGACGCTCGATCAGGTCCACGAGTCGACCGAGCTTCGGAGGCGTCTTGTCAGCCGCGCCAGGCCGCGCACATGGGATGAGCGGGCCGCCGAGCTCGAGGCCTTTCTCCTTCGGGTGACGGGTTGAGGGTTCTCTACGTGCTCCGGTACTGGCCAACGCTCTCCGAGACCTTCGTCGCGCGTGAGCTCGTAGAGCTTGAGAGACGGGGCGTCGCTGTCAGCGTTGCGCGGATCGGCGCACGTGACGATGGGCGCCTGGCCGACGAGCTACCCCGATGTCGCGTGGTTCAGCCATCGGTGCGTGATCACGTGAAGGCACTCTGGGAGAAGGGAGGGCTGGACGAGCCGCTGCGGCTTCGCCATCGTCTGCGTGCCAAGGCTCTCGGCAGCTGGGCTGCGCGTGAGCGAGTCGATCGCATTCACGCCCACTTCGTAGGGGAAGCTTCTGCTTGGGCTCGACTGGCTGCGGGAGTGGCCCAGATTCCGTGGAGCGTGACGGCTCACGCGGTGGATCTCTACCGACCCTTCCCGACCGCAGGAGTGCACCTGCGCGAGGCGCGTCCGGCCATCGTGGTCTCCGAGGCGGGGGCGACGTATGCAGAGCAGCGGTTCGGTGTTCGGCCACAGATCGTGCGCTGCGGGATTCGGCTGCCGGTCGAGACGGCAAAGCCCAGCACAGACGCCCGCACGCTGTCCCTGGTGACCGTGGCGCGCTGGACGGAGAAGAAGGGGCTGCCGGCATTGATCGACCTGGTCCGTTCGGACAGTACGCTGCGCCTGCGAATCATCGGTGATGCGCCGGATGAGGTCGCGTCTGCTCGAATTGAGGTGGGGTCGCTGCCGCCCTCTCAAGTGTCACGCGAGCTTCTTCGCCACGACCTCTTCGTGCTCCCGTGCCGGATCGCGTCGAGTGGGGACCGGGACGGCATCCCTGTGGCCTTGATGGAGGCCATGGCTGTCGGGCTGCCGGTCGTCTCGACGCGCGTAGGGGGAGTGCCAGAGCTGGTCGATGACGCGGTCGGCTGGTTGATCTCGCCCGACTCGCCCTCCCAGCTACGTGAGGCCGTGGACGAAGCTCGCGATCCCCGCAAGAGGCGAGCACGGGGTCGAGCAGCCCGGCTCCGAGTCGAGGCAGATCGGTGGACCGTCGAGCGTCAAGTGGATGAGCTGCTGCAGGCCTGGGGGGCACCATGAGGGAGGCTCTGGAGGCGTGGCTCCGTGCGGCCCAGTCTGGTTGTGACGATGTCGTGGCCGCACGAGCCGCGGCCGAAGCCGTAGCAGGTGACCCTTGGGCCGTCATCGAGCAGGCTGGGCCGCTGGCGCGTGCCCGTCGCGCGGTCGCCGAGACCGACCTCGGGCTGACCGACAAGCTGCGGACGGTTGCTGTGGATTCGCGACACGCCGTCGCGCGTGTTCCACGAGGGGCGCCCTTTCCGCTGCAAGATCGACGGGGACAGCGCGGGCGAGGGGCGTTCGATACGCCGCGTGACCTCGCTCGCCGAGTCGTGGCATCCGGACTTCGGGCTGCGGGTGGTGCCCGCCTCGCGTCGGACCCGGCCTGTGGGGTCGGAGCCCTGCTCGTGGCTCTTCGCGAGGCAGGCGTCAGAGAGATTCGTGGGACGGACCTCGATCCAGTTGCTGTCGAGGTGGCTCGGATTGCCGATCCACTCGCCGAGATCAGGGAGGCGGACGGTCTCGAGGATGCACGAACCGTCGACTTGGTCGTGGGAAACCCTCCCTTCGTTGCTCCCGAGCTACAGCGTCGGGCTCTGCGCGCGAGGCTCCTGGAGCGGTTTCCGTGGCTGTCCGGGCGCTTCGATCTCGCAGTGCCGTTCGCCGCAGCCTGCATGGAGCGAGCGGAGCGTGCAGTCTCCTTGGTCTTACCCTCGGGAGTGGCCCTTCAGCCGTACGGGGAGCCGCTTCGCCGACGCTGGCTCCAGCGACACAGGGTGGTGACGCTGTCTGGGCCTGAGCCATTTCCCGGGGCTGGCGTCGAGGTCATTCACATCGCGCTCGCTGTTGGCGAGGGCCCCTCCATTCTCCCGAGCGGCGTGCCGGCGTCGGAGGTGCTTCAGCTGTCGACGGCGGCCCTCGATTCCTCGCTGGAGCCTGGGGACGTTGCCTTGGTCGAGAAGATCAGGCGGAAGAGTGAAGAGATTGGACAGCACTGCCTGGTCGACACGGGAGTCGTGGCCCATGGGCCCTTGGGAGGCAAGGCCCGCCTGCTGCGTGATGCCCCGGGGGAGGGCCGTGTACCCTTCGCGGATGCCCGAGACTTTTTTGCGGGACGGCATCAGTGGCTTCAGTGGCTTCCCAAAGAGATGCATCGTCCCAAGTCTCGAGAGATGTTCGAGAAGCCGAAGATCGTCGTACAGCGGCTCCGAGGGCGGGGCGCCATCCGTGCTGCAGCCTGTCGTGACGGCATCACGGTCGGACACACGTGCACGGTCGTACAGCCGCGGCTGGATGCGGTCGACCTCGATGGGCTGGTCGCACTGATCGTTCACCCGCTGATGGACGCAGTGCTTCGGCTCGAGCGAGGTCAGCGCCTCGATCTCTATCCCCGTGATGTCGCGTCGATGCCCGTGCCGGTGCGTTGGTGGCGAGG
>PKDJ01000285.1 GCA_002862545.1 Pseudomonadota bacterium | reverse complement strand
GTAGGGCACGTACTCGTACCACCACTGGTGGCCCGTTCCGGAGAGGGGCAGGCCCATCGTGTTGGAGCGCATGCCGCCCTCCTCGAAGGTGGGCGGCGTCAGGCTGCTCCCCCGAGTCATGTCACCCTCGGTCTCGAGGCCCCAGCCCTGCTCCTCGGGAAGCAGGCCAGTCGAGAAGTCAAAGGACCGTACGTACTGTGCCGAGGCCAGGCTGGGAGCCAGCAGACCGAGGCCGCAGAGGGCGTGAAGCATGGGAAATCCCCCGTTCAAGGCCCAGACACTAGCATATGCCGTCTCGCTCGGGTCCGAGCAGGCAGCCACGAGCCCAACCTGAGGCTCGCGGCCATCGCCCACACAGCCCGTGATAGTCCATTCCCATGCTGATGCTGCTCTGGCTCGCCTGCACCTCCACATCCCCAGAAGGCAAGCCCGCTGGTGACGACTCGGGCACCCTTCCCCGGACAGAGCTGTGCACTGGCGGACGTGACGAGGACGGGGACAGCCTGGTGGACTGCGCCGATCCAGACTGCACTGAGGCGTGTCCCGAGGTGTGCACAGGGGGTGTCGACGACGACGCAGACGGCCTCGTCGACTGCGACGACCCCGACTGCACCTGCGACGCAGACGGCGATGGCTTCGTCGACGCGCTCCTCGGCGGCGACGACTGCGACGATTCTCGCCCCGAGGTGCACCCCGGAGCCGTCGAGATCTGCGGCGGCCTGGACGACGACTGCGACGGCCTCGTCGACGACCTCGACCCCGACCTCGTCCCCGACCTCCCGTTCTACGCCGATCTCGACGGGGATGGCTTCGGCGCACTCCCGACACAGGCCTGTGTGGCCCCTCCCGGGCACGTCGCCATCGATGGGGACTGCGATGATGCCGACCCCGACATCTACCCCGGCGCACCCGAGGTCTGCAGCGGCCTCGACGACGACTGCGACGGCCGCGTCGACGAAGACGACCCCGACCTCGTCCTCGCGTCCCGCCCCACGTGGTTCACCGACACGGACGGCGACGGCCTAGGGGATGCGGCGGAGTCAGTCGTCGCGTGTGACCCGGGTCCAGGCTGGTCCCTCGACGCCACCGACTGCAACGATGGCGATCCAGACGTGGGCGGCCCCGTGCCCTGGCGCGCCGACGCAGACGGCGACGGCTACGGGGGGGGAGAGCCCTCCGAGGCCGCCTGCACCCCTCCGCTCGACGGATGGGTGGCGGGGGAAGAAGACTGCGACGACACCACGCCGGCCGTGTCGCCCGCCGCGGCCGACATCCCCTGCGACGGGCTGGACCAGGACTGCGACGGCCTGGACGCTGCCTGCCCAGTGGCAGAGGTGGCCCAGTCCATCCTGCTCGGCGAGACGCCCTACGGTGAGGCCGGAGGAGCCCTGGCCGTCGGCGACGTACGGGGAGACGGAACCCTGCAGCTGCTCGTGGCTGCGCGCAGAGACGAGCGCGCTGAGGGGCTGGCAGGGAGCGTGGTGGTGGTGGACGCCCTCTCGCCGAGGGTGATGCTCGGCGCCCAGCCCACCCGCATCGATGGTGCAGCAGGCTGGGAGGCCGGCACCGCCGTCGCGACGGCAGACTGGGACGGTGACGGCTGGCTCGACGTGGCGGTCGGCGCCCCCATGGCCGACCGCGTCGAGGACCAAGCAGGGGCCGTCGCCTTGGTCACCGGCCCCCTCGAGGGTCCGCAAGAGGCCCAGACCGCACCGCTCTGGGAGGGCACCCGGCAGCGGGCCCTGGCCGGCTCGACGCTGGCCACCGCGGACGTGGAGGGTCCGGCGCTGCTCGTCGGCTCACCGGGTGACTCGGACGACGGCTCCTTCACCGGCGCGGCCTACCTCCTGCTCGAGCCGCTCTCCGGAGGAACCCTCGACGACGCCGACACCTGGTTCCCCGGCCAGGACATCCTCCAGCGCATGGGCTCGGCCGTCCTCGCGCCCGGAGACCTCGACGGAGACGGCGCGCCGGACTTCGTGATTGGAGCGCGGGGTGACGCCGCGGCAGGCTTCGACTCCGGAGCCGTGGCGGTCCACCGCTGGCCCGTGCTCGGCGACCGACGCTGGGCAGACGCCGACGCGCGCTGGCACGGCGACTCCGAGCTCCACGCCGCGGGGTCGGCCCTCGCGAGTGGCGATGTCGACGGGGACGGCCAGACGGAGCTGTGGATCGGCGCCCCCGGAGCGTCGACAGTGGCGCTGGTCGACGGTGGCCGAGATGGCGACCACGTGCTCTCCGACGCCATGGTGCGGGTGGTGGGCCTTCCCGGCGACCGACTCGGCACGGCGCTCGTGTGCGGCGATGTCGACGGCGACGGGATCGACGACCTCTGGGTGGGCGCGCCGGCGCGAGACGACGGGCGGGGCGTCGCCGCGCTCTACCTCGGACCCGTGGACGGGGTGGTCGAGGGTCCGGCCTGGAGCGTCGTGGGCGCCACGTCCATCGATGCCCTCGGCTCGGCGGTGGCCGTCCTCGGGAGCGATCTCGTGGTCGGGGCCCCGTTCGGCGAGGCCACACTCGGCGGCGCGTACCTCCTGCGGCCGGAGCTGTGAGCCGATGACCCCGCAGTGCATCCCACGACAGGCCTCGAGAGCCGTCGTGTGCCATCCGCTAAGCTGCCGCATGGCCACCCTCCTGCTGCTCGCGCTCGGCTGTGCCGAGGGACCGTCCTCGGGGCGGCCTCCTCCGACCACACCACCTGCGAGCTCCACGACCGTCGACCCAGGACGCGTCGGGGTGCGGAGGCTCAACGGCCGCGAGTACGACCGCACCGTACAGGCGCTCCTCGGCACTACGCGGACCCCCTCGGAGGGCTTCCCCGCCGACGGCACCGCCTACGGCTACGACACGGTCGCCGAGGCCCTGACGACCTCACCGGTGCTCGTCGAGGCCTGGGACCGGGCGGCGCGCGAGCTGGCTGACGAGGTGGTCGGTGTCACCACCGATGCGGTCTTCCGGACCGAGGGGGAGGGGCCAGGGCCGACCTGGACCTCCGGCGCCGCGCACGAGGACCGTGCCTGGCGCCTCGAGGGACCGGGAGAGCTGGTGCTCGGGCAGTCGCTCCCTGCCGGAGGGCTCTGGAGCATTCGCACCGCAGCCTGGACGGACGGTGAGCCGCTTCCGCTCCACGTGATGGTGGATGGGCAGCTGATCGGAGTGCCGCAGGTCCGGACCCCAGAGCCCGCCGTCGAGCTGGTGGTGGATGCCGTGCTCTCGGCTGGGCACCACGAGGTGGTCCTGTCGCTCGACGCGGGCACCGTGTACATCGATGCCGTGACGCTGGACCAGTCGAGCCCCGTCCGCTCGGAGGCTTGGGAGGCCCTCGTGCCCTGCGGCGAGCTGTCCTGCGTCGACGAGGCACTGGCGGAGCTGCTCCCGCGCGCGTGGCGGAGGCCTGTCTCGCCCGAGGAGCAGGCCAGCCTTCGGGCGCTCGTCGACACGGGAATCGACGCGGGACTCCCCTTCCCCGAGTCCTTTGGACTGGCTCTGCAGGCGACGCTGCTGTCCCCGGACTTCCTCTACCGGCTGGAGCTCGACCCAGCGCCGGAGCAGACGACGCCACGCGCGCTGACGGACTGGGAGCTCGCCGCCCGCCTGTCGTACTTCCTCTGGAGCGCCCCGCCCGACCAGGCCCTGCGCGACGCGGCCGAGGCCGGCGCGCTTCGCGAGGCACTCCCCGACCAGGCCGCACGCCTGCTGGCGGACGACCGCTCCGACGCCCTCGTCGAGGGGCTCCTGGTGCCCTGGCTCGCGCTGGACCGCCTCCCCTGGGCGGCACCCGATCCACAGCTGCATCCCGACTGGGACGAGGCACTCCGAACGTCGCTGGAGGCGGAGCTGCAGCTCTTCGCCGGTGAGATCCTCCTGCGGGACCGCTCGCTGCTCGACCTCCTCACGTCCCGGCAGACCTGGGTCGATGACCGCCTGGCCGAACACTACGGCTGGGACCGCCCAGGCGCAGGGGGCTTCGTCCCGGTGGTCGGCGACCGCACGGGCATCCTCGGCAAGGGGGCCCTCGCCGCCGCACTGGCCCATCCCGATCGCTCCGCACCCGTCCAGCGCGGTGCCTGGGTGCTGTCTGCACTGCTCTGCGCGCCCCCACCGCCCCCGCCTCCGGACGTGCCGAGCTTCGGCGCTGACCCGAGTGGCGGAGGCAGCGTCCGAGAGCAGCTCGAGCAGCACCGCGCCGACCCAGCCTGCAGCGCCTGCCACGCGACCATCGACCCCCTCGGCTTCGCCATGGAGCACCTCGGTGCCGATGGCGCGTGGAGAGAGACCGATGCACTCGGTGAGCCTGTCGACGCGACGGGAGAGCTCCCCGACGGCACCATCGTCGACTCGGTGGATGCCCTGGCAGCTCACCTCGCGTCGGACCCCGACGTGCCCCGCTGCATGGTCGAGCAGGTCTTCACCTATGCCCTCGGACGACCGCCGCGGGCCGAGGACGACCCGTCCCTCGACCGCATCACCGAGGCCTTCGTGGCGTCGGACCACCGCTTCGGCGCGCTCGTGGGCGCACTCGTCACCGACCCCGTCTTCACGGAGCGTGTGCCATGGGCCGAGTGACCCGTCGAGACTGGCTGCGCGGCGTGTCCAGCAGCCTGGTGCTGCCCTTCCTGCCCTCCCTCGCGCGCGCCGAGACAGCTCCATCACCCGCCCGCCTGCTCTACTGGTTCGCCCCCAACGGGGTGGTCGCCGACGCGTTCACCCCGCGCACCGAGGGCCCCCTCGGCACCTTGCCGCCGAGTCTCGCGGGCCTGTCCGCGGTCCGCGACGACATCAGCGTGCTCTCGGGCATCGACAACCGGGCATGCTTCCACGGAGAGGCCGCCGTCCGACCCCACGACTGCGGCACGGGGAGCTGGCTCACGGGAACGGCGGTGTTCCCCGACACGCCAGGCGTGCACAACGGCATCAGCGTGGACCAGGTAGCGGCGGCGGCTCTCGGCGACGCGACGGCCTTCCCCTCCCTACAGCTTGGAAACGCCGGCGTCGGCCTGGCCTGCGACGACTACACCTGCGTGTACCAGGAGCACGTCTCGTGGGCCTCGCCGACGGCCCCGCTGCCCCCGCTCACGGACCTACGCGTCGCCTTCGACCGCATGTTCGCGGGAACCGACACCACCCTGTCGGACGAAGCAGCCGCCCGCCGACGCGCGCTGCGACACAGCGTGCTCGACACGGTGGCAGACCGCACGGCCGCCGTCTCGTCGCGCCTCGGCGCAGCCGATCGCATCGCGCTGGATGACTTCCTCACCGGCGTTCGCGAGCTGGAGCGACGGGTCGACATCGCGACCGGCGCGTGCTCGGCGGAGGGGCTCTCTCTCGACGCCACCTCCCTGGAGGCCCACACCCAGGCCATGGCCGACCTCATGGTGCTGGCCCTGCGTTGCGACCAGACACGCATCATCACATTCATGCACGGGCCGGGCTCGGCCTACCACGACTACCGCTTCCTGGATGTGGTCGGACTGCACCACGCGATCAGTCACCACGGCAACGCTGAGCTCACCATGGGCCCGGTGCGCACGGTCGACGCCTGGGTACTCGGCCAGCTCGCCTACCTCCTCGAAGGACTCGCAGCGGCCGTGGAGCCCGACGGGAGCCGCCTCCTCGACCACACGCTCGTGCTCTGGGGCAGCGAGATCGCCAACGGCAACGACCACAGCTTCACCGACATGCCCCTCGTGCTCGCCGGGGGCCAGGCCCTCGGCGTGCGACAAGGCCAGCACCGGCGCTACGGCGGTGCCGACCTCGCGGACCTGCACCTCGCGATGCTGGAGCGGGTCGGGGTGCGCCGCGCGACGTTTGGAGAGCACGGCACGAGCCCGCTCGATCTCGGGTAGCCCGTGACCGCCGGCAGTCGCGGCGGCCACCCTCACCCCTGCGCGGCCGCTACGGCGTGGGGCTGGCCATGCTGTCGATACCACCCTCCGGAACCACGATGCCCGAAGGCGTCGCCGCGCCAGTGACCAGGTCGATGGTGTAGAGCGCGGTGCCGCCGCCGCCATCACCCGTGGCGAACCAGAGCTCGCCGCCGTGCATCGTGGCGCCGCCCCCGTTGTCGCGGGCGATGCCCGTCCGTCCCACGAGGGTCATGCGGCCTGCGACCGGGTCGATCAGGTGCATGTTCGTGTCGTTGACGTAGATCAGGCCCGAGGGCGTGCTCGCCAGGGCGTAGCCGTAGGAGGACTCGCCTCCTCCGGAGGGGTAGCCGAGCTCGGTGTACGCTCCGGTGGCCTTGTCGACCGTCCCGAAGGCCGTGTACTGGTCGATGGTGTACAGGACACCCTCGTGGTCGGCGATCGCCGCCTCTCCGCCGTAGCCAGCCGCACCGCCGAACCGCGCCGCAGCGCCCGTCGTCGGGTCGATCGTGTACACATCCGCGCCGCCATAGCCTCCAGTGACGCCGTACAGGACGCCATCGTCGGCGAAGGTCAGCCCGGTGATGGGGGTGCGGGGATCGCCCACGAAGCGGGTCACGCCCGTGCGCGTGTCGACCGCCCAGAGTCCGCTCTCGCCGTAGCGGGACGCAGCGAGGAAGAGCTCGCCGATGCAGGGCTTGTCGAGGCCGTCGCAGTCCTGGTCGATGCCGTCCTCGCAGATCTCCTCGGCGCCCGGGTAGACCGTGGGGTCGTCCGGCCCGCAGTCCAGGCCGATCCAGTCCGGGAACAGGCCCGGGCCGGGCGGGTCGCAGGTCGGGACCGGATCGAAGGGATCTCCCGCGCCGAAGCCATCGCCGTCGCCGTCCTCCAGCCACAGGCTGGGGGGACCGACCGTCGGATCGGCATCGTCGCAGTCGTCGTTGGTCGCCGCGGTGCCCTCCGGGCGGCTGCAGGCGTACTCGAAGTCGTCGTCGGCTCCGAAGCCATCGCCGTCGCGGTCGGCGAACCACTCCAGGTAGCTGTCCTCGGTGACGTCCGGATCGGCGTCGTCGACCAGCCCGTCGCAGTCGTCGTCGAGGGGCTCGTCGACGTTGCAGATCTCGGGCATGCTCGGGTTGATGTCAGCCCGCTCGTCGTCGCAGTCGGTGCCCGCGAAGCCCTTACCGTCGGGCTGCTGGCAGGCCAGCTCGACCTCGACGTTGGTGCCGTAGCCGTCGCCATCCACATCGCGAGCCCAGGCGATGAGCGTCAGCGGATCGATGTCGGGGTCCTCCTCGTCGAAGAGCCCGTCACAGTCATTGTCGAGCACCTCGTCACCGTCGCAGATCTCGGGGCGGCTCGGGTTGACGTCGAAGCGCGTGTCGTCGCAGTCGTCGCCGCCGAAGTCGGCGTTAAAGAAGCCGTCGCCGTCGGCGTCGCAGATCTCGGCGCACTCCTCGTCGTCGCAGTCGACGCGACCGTCGGCGTCGTTGTCGCGACCGTCGTCACACACCTCGGGGCAGGCGCCGTCGCAGTCGGTGTCGTCGCAGTCGATGCGGCCGTCCGCGTCGTTGTCGCGGCCATCGGCGCAGTCCTCGGCGCAGACCGGGTCGTTGCAGTCGTCGTCCTCGCAGTCGACCAGCTCGTCGGCGTCGTTGTCGCGGCCGTCGCTGCAGATCTCGACACAAGACGGGTCGACGCACTCCTCATCGAGGCAGTCGACCTTGCCGTCGCCGTCGTTGTCGAAGCCGTCACCACAGACCTCGGGACAGCTGCCGAAGCAGTCCCGGTCGTCGCAGTCGATGGCGCCATCGCCGTCGTTGTCACGGCCGTCGTCGCAGTCCTCCGGGCAGAGCCCGTCGCAGTCGTCGTCGAGGCAGTCGATGAGACCGTCGAGGTCGTCGTCGGTGCCGTTGTTGCAGACCTCGCCACAGACGGCCGCACAGTCCGGATCCGCGCAGTCCGCGAGGTCGTCGAGGTCATCATCCTCGAGGTTGTCGCAGATCTCCTCGGGGACCTTCTCGTCGCCGGAGCCTCCGGGACCACCGCCGCCACAGGCGGCGAGAAGAACGAAGAGGAGCGTCGTGTTGCGCATGTCTGCCTCCGTACTGCTGCAGGACTATGCCCTCTCAGGACGGCTTGCACCTGCCAGGCCAGAAGCCAGCGCCGCCACACTGGCATCGCACAGAGCACGTCACGGCCGAAAAAATGTGGGGAACCCATCTCGCTCCGACGTGTCCGATCAGAACGAGGGGCAACGCGGCCCAAACGGGCTTCGTCTCCTCAGCCGAACACCCACCTGGCCCGGAGACGCACCATGGTTCGCTTCGCTACGACACTCCTCGGACTCTCGCTCGCCCTACCGGCCGTCGCGCAAGACGCCTCGGGCCGCACCTACACCTATGCCGAGCGCACCGAGATCGACTTCGAGGGCGTCAACGTCGAGGGTGAGCTCGTCACGCCCGCGGGCAGCCTGGTCGTCAGCCCGCGACGCGCCCAGTTCAACCCGCTGATTCGGCTTCGCGAGAACTTCGAACGCGAGCTGAAGCGCTCCGCTGATCAGGTCAAGTAGCGCGCGTCCACAGCGGCGGGACGGCGCGGTCTGCAGCGAGACAGCCCTCCGTCGAGAGCGGCGGGCCCACACGTCAGACGGAGCGCTAGAACGTCGCTGTGAGGCGGAGACCGGGGAGCACACCGCGACGACCCGGCGCGCCGAGGCGCAGTGCAAGCTCTCCGAGCGGCCTGACGGGCCCTGCCGCACTCACGCGCTCCTGTACCACGTCATTGTAGGCCTCCACCCGGTCATGGACCTGCTCGGGCGTGTACCACCTCATCAGACGGACCTGGCTCATGCGAGCGATACCGCCCGCCGCCAGCGCCACCCCCCGGCAGCGGCCACACCTCCACCGACGGCGATCAGGACGCCCCCGAAGCGCATGGCGGCCAAGCCTTCGTTGTTGCAGACCCCCCCGAAGGTCACCCCGCAGAAGATGACCTCGAAGACCAGGACGACAAAGCCGACGCCGGCCACGACCAGGCCAACGGCAGCGACGCCCAGCCCGGCTCCAGTGAGTCCGAGACCCGGAAGGACCACCCATCGCCCCTCGGACAGCCCGTCGAGCGTAGGCAGGTCATTGGTGAGCTTGGCGAAGCGGCGGGTCGTGATTCGGTGCTTGCCGAAGCGGACCCGGCCCGCCCCGCCCCAGGAGAGGGTCTTCAGGGCGTGCCGCGGCGGCACGGAGGCTGCTGGCGGAAGCGAGCGCTCCGCTATCCCTCCTGACGGTAGCGCCGCCGCAGTCCCCTCGACCGGCACGGTAGCCACTGTGAGCGGACAGTCCGCGAACGGGGTCAGCGTCCACGTCGAGGGGTCGAGCATCACCCCGCAGCGTGGCGTCTCCAGGGCCGCGAGACCGGTCGCGAGCACCGTGAACTGCTCCGGCGAGGCCGCATGCCCGACGCTCGCGACGCCGAGCTCATCCGCGATCACGGTGTTCGCGGCCCCGGAGACGGTGATGACCTCCAGCGGCCACTCCGCGCGCGCATCGAGTGCCGCAAGCTCTTCGGCGACGGAGGACGGCACGTCGCTGCCGAGTGCAGCCGGCGAGACGAGCATCCACTGCATGACCGGCATCATGTCCGCACACCCGTGTCGTCTGTCTCCCAGAGGGACCGGCGCCGCCCTGCGACAGCACCGACCCGATGACGGTAGCACCCCCCCCACCCGCGGCCGCTCACGCCGCTGTCTGCCATCTGTCGGAGACCCTCGACACCGCGAATCCGCCCGCACGTTAGCCGGCCCCGATGCACGCTCTGGCCAACCAGGTTCAGCGACAGTTCGGTCCGCTGCTGCTCGCCGCCTTCGGGCTCGGCCTCGGCCTTCCTGGTCTGTCCACCGTGCCGGGCTGGGTGATTCCCTCCCTTCTCGCCACGGTGCTCTTCTTCGCGTGTGCCCGCATCACGCCCTCAGATCTGGAGCGGGTGTCCCCACGCCAGGTCATCACCTTCTACTTGGCTCGCTTCGGGCTCTTGCCTCTCGCGGGCTGGGCGCTCGCCAGCACGGTGTGGCCCGAGGGCTCCACCGCGGTGCTGCTCTTCCTGCTGATCCCGACCGGCGTGACCACCGCCGCCATCACCGGCATCCTGGGCGGTAACCCCGTCCTCGCCCTGGGCACGACCGCCGTCTCCACGCTGCTCGCACCCCTCGCCATTCCCCTGGCCTTTGGCCTCGTCGGGGCGGGCAGCGTCGATCCTCGCGCTGTCGGCATCACCCTGCTGGCCATCCTGATCGTGCCCGCGGTCCTCTACTTTGGCCTGGCCCGTCGCAGTGAGCGGCTCGTCGCCACGCTCCAGACCTGGGGCGGGCTCGTCTCGATCGGGCTCATCTGCACGATCGCCGTGCTCGTCTCGTCTGCGCAGCGGGACCGCATCCTCGCCGACCCCGTCGGCCTCGCGGGACTCATCGTCCTCGGACTCGGGCTCTACACCGCGCTGTACACCCTCGGTGTGCTCTGGGGCCGCCGTGCGGGAGTGCGAGAGCAGATCAGCTGGACGCTCTCCCACGGAAACAACAACATCGTCCTCGGCCTCACGCTGGCCCTGCTCTACCTCACCCCCGACGACGTGGTCCGCTTCGTCGCCTGGGACATCGCATGGATCATGGGGCTCTCTGCCATCCAGCCCGTCCTCCGACGGGTGAGTCCGCTGCCGGCAGAGGGCTGAGCCGACACGAGCTCGCGACCCCTCTCGCCCTCGAGCGCCGCTGGTGTTTCAGCTTCCTGAGAGGACCGATGCGCCCGTCACGACCACCACCCCTGCTGGCGTGTGCAGGCGCACGCCACCCTCCTCCCAGCGCACGTCAACCGCACTCCAGCGCTCGCGCAGCGGTCCCCGACGAACCTCGACGCCCTCGCCCGACTCGGTCACGCCCACGTCGAGGGCACACCAGAGCGCCAGCACCGCCGCGGCGATGCCCACCGACATTCCCACGGTCGAGAGCCACGGCGCGGCGTCGGTCACGACGAACCACGGCAGGATGGCCCCGACGAGCGCCACCACCAGCTCGCGCCCACGCCAGCTGCGAGCCGCCCGCTCACCCACGGGCCCGGGGCCACGCATCAGCGCCACACACCAGGCGAAGAGCCCGAGCTGGAAGGGCAGGCGCACGGTGCGGCCGAAGGGGGTCCCAGGAAGCTGCGTGACCGGGTCGATCCCGTACAGCGCCATGTAGATGTTGGCCGGGAAGACCATCACGTAGAGCACCAGCAGCCCACCCGCTGCGGCCCGACGCGTGACGGGGTGGAGCACACCGAGCCCGCCCAGGATCTCGAACACCCCGCTCACGTAGACGAGCGTGAGCGGGGCGGGCAGCGCCGGCGGCATGATGCGGAGGAAGGGCTCGGGCCAGACGAGGTGGAGTACACCGACCACGGCGGTCGCGAGGCCCAGCAACCAGGTGAACAACCGCAGCACGCTCCGCCCCTCCGCTCTCTGAATGCGTAACCGACAGGACCAGCGTTGCAGGCCGGGCTCAGCCCCGGAACTCCGCAGGGACCTGTCGTTCACCAGCGCTCGGTGCGGGCGCCCCGCCAGAGAGGTGTCCACGAGCGCATCGACGCGACGGTCCTCCGCGTTCAACGGCCAGGATAGTCCCCCTTGCCACCACGCCACTGCAGCGCATCCTACGCTGGCGGGCGTCGGACCCCTCCTTCGAGGAGTCCCCCACAGCGAGGGCGAGTCGGCGCATGGGCACCTACGAGATGTTCTGGGACTGCGGCTTCTGCGGAACCACGAAGCTCCTCGGGAAGAGCCAGCGTCACTGTCCGTCCTGCGGCGCGCCCCAGGACGAGGACCGCCGCTACTTCCCGGCTGAGCACGAGAAGGTGGCCGTCGAGGACCACGTCTTCATCGGCGCGGATGTCGAGTGCACCGCATGCGGCAGCCCCAACAGCGCCGCCGCGGCCCACTGTGTCGGCTGTGGGGCTCCCCTCGCTGACGCCGAGGAGGTCGAGCGCGTCGAGACCGTGGTCGCCGGAGAGCAGTCGGGGACGCTCGAGGAGCGCCGGAGCACCCCTCCCGCACCCGTCCGTCCCCCTCCGCGTCCCACGCTCGGCCAGCGCCTGAAGCGCACGGATCGGCGGGTCGTCATCGCCCTCGTCCTCGTCTTCGCCGGGCTCGTCACGGCGCTGCTCCTGTGGAGCCGCCCAACCGAGCTGACCGTCCTGGACCACAGCTGGCAGCGCAAGGTCGACGTGCAGGAGTACTCGCAGGTCAGCGGGGGCAACTGGTGTGACTCCATCCCCTCGGATGCCTACGGGATCAGCCGCTCGGAGCGGGTGCGGGAGGTCAACCGCATCCCCGACGGAGAGGAGTGCTACGAGGACTGCTCCACCAGCAACAGCGACAACGGCGACGGCACCTTCAGCCAGAGCACCAGCTGCAGCACAGTCTGCACGACCACCTACCGAGAGGAGGAGGTCTACGACACCTGGTGCGACTACACCGTCGATCGGTGGATCACCGTCGACACGCACACGACCTCGGGCGAGGGCCTCATGCCGCCACCGCACTGGGCCACCCCCAGCGTGTCCAACTGCGCCAGCCTCGGCTGCACGCGAATCGGCAACAAGCGAGGCACCTACACCGTGCACCTCGAGGACAGCGACGGACGCGACGGGCGCTGCCGCTACGACCAGGACCAGTGGGCCGCGATGCCCGTGGGTGCCCGCTACGAGGGCCGCAAGCGGGTGATCCTGGGCAGTCCGGTCTGCAAGGCGCTCGGGCCGCGCATCGAGTAGGGCGCCCCACCCGCGAGGCCGTGCCGCCGGTGGCGCGCGTCGCAGCACACCGCCGAATGTCATAGTGGGCGCGCTCACTCACCCCGAACGTCCGGAGCCGGCATGTCCACCAGCCCTCGCCCGGAGGCCGAGCCTGCGCCCCTCACCATGGGCCAGCAGTTCTCGAGCTTCTCCAGCGTCTTCTGGATCTCGAACGCCATGGAGATGGTCGAGCGCCTCGCCTACTACGGCGTTCGCGCGGTCATCTCCGTGTACATGGTGCTCGCCATCGCCGAGGGCGGCCCGGAGTTCGACCACCTCCAGAAGGGCGCGATCTTCGCCGCCTGGGCGGCGGTCCAGTCCGGCCTCCCCATCGTCACTGGAGGCTACGCCGACCGCTACGGCTACAAGCTCACCGTCGCCGTCTCCATCGCCATCAAGATCGCCGGCTACCTCCTGATGGCCTTCGCCGTCGAGGCGGGTGCGGTGTTCACCATGGGCGCGAACGTCGGTGTGCCGGGCCACTCGGCGACCTACTGGTCCTTCATGACTGGCGCCCTACTCCTCGCCGCGGGCACCGCCGTCTTCAAGCCCGGAATCCAGGGCATCATCGCGCACCAGCTCAACGAGCGGAACGACAGCATGGGCTGGTCGCTGTTCTACCAGCTGGTCAACGTCGGCGGCTTCCTCGGCCCCTTCCTGGCCGCGTGGATGCGCCTGCTCGCCTGGCGCTACGTCTTCGTCGCGTGCGCCCTGATCGTGGCCTTCAACTACCTGCTGCTGCTCACCTTCAGCGAGCCCAAGAGCATCCGTGAGGCCGCGCGCGCCAACGAGGCCCAGGTGCAGGGGCTCGTGCAGCGCTTCGTGGGCGGCTGCCGCGTCTTCGCCGACAGCCTGATCGGCATCATGGAGCCTCGCCTGATGGCCTTCCTGGTCGTCTTCTCCGGCTTCTGGATGATGTTCCACCAGCTCTTCGACCTGCTCCCCAACTACATCGACGACTGGGTCGACAGCCGCGGCGTGATGAGCGCGGTCGTGGCACCCCTCTTCGGAGCCTTCGGAGCCGAGGTGCCCGCCGAGTGGGGCGGGATGGTGCCCTTCGAGTGGATGATCAACCTGAACGCCGGCATGTGCATGACGCTGGCCTTCCTCGTCGGCTTCCTCACCGGCAAGGTGCGCTCGATGACCGCGATGATCGCGGGAATCATGGTCTCTGCCGTCGCGATCTACTCCCTGGGCCTCAGCACCGACGGCTGGTTCATCCTGCTCGCCATCGCCGGCTTCAGCCTCGGTGAGCTCATGGCCAGCCCCACCAAGATGCGGTACTTCTCCGCCCTGGCGCCCCCCGGAAAGAAGGGCTTGTACCTCGGCTACATCAACGCCACGGGCGGCATCGGGTGGTCGCTGGGCTCGATCCTCGCCGGGTCGGTCTACGAGGCCCACGGCGACAAGGTCGTCCTCGCCCGCCGCTACCTCGTCGAGCAGAGCGGCCTCGACGCCACGACCGTGGAGGAGATGGCCAAGGAGACCGTGCTGCCGAAGCTGGCCGAGACAGTGGGCTCGACCCCCCTCGAGGCCCAGGCCCTGTTGATGGAGACCTACGACCCCAGCGGAGTCTGGCTCGGCTTCACTCTGATCGGCGTCGCATCGATGATCGGGCTGGTGATCTACGACCGCATCACCGCCGCCAAGCTCTCCTTCGGCGCTGAGGCCAACGCGCTGACGCTGCTCACCTTCGGGCTGTCCTTCCTCACCTACGGCTTCATCGTGCCGTGGCTGTACTTCGACTACGACCTCGGGATGATGGCCTTCGGCGGCTTCTGGGCCGCCCTCTTCGGCACGTCGATGTGCATCTGGCGGCTCGAGCACCACTACGGCCGCGCGACGGGCCGGGCTGCGCTCTGCGCCTTCATCGCCGTCTGCACGGTGTGCTCCTGGATCGCCTGGTGGCCGCTGGCCCTCGCCGCCCTCGTCGTGACGCTGGCCCTGCTCCTCGTCGATCTGGCGGCGAGCATCAACGCGCAGGACGAGGACGCGGGCTCCGCCGCCGAGGATACGGAGGAGAGCGCACCGACCAAGGCCCCCTCGCATGCCGACGGCTGGACCGTGAACCTGCCTCTGCTGGGCGGGGTCGTGGTCGCCGGCATCGTGCTGGTGATCGGCAGCGGCGCCTACCTCTGGCTGCAGTAGCGCGGGCGCCTCAGTCCTCGCTGCGGCCGAGACGGTCGCGGTTTCGGCCGACCCGAAGCCGCGGGCCGGAGGACTCGAACAGTCCCATCATCTCCAGGGCGCTGGTCGCATCAGCGCTCGCGGCCTCCTCCCCCAGCATGAGCTGGCCCGGCAGCGCCGCGACTAGATCGAGGCGCTCCAGCGAGGACAGGTCCGCCGTGAAGGTGACCTGGGAGACGCGCTCGCGCAGCGCCTCGGGCAGGTCGTCCAGGTGCACCCGGCCCTCCCCGCCCGCGCGGTCGTACCAGCCGCCGTGCTCCTCGGTGTCGTGGCGGAAGCGGAGGCAGGCCGCTCCGTCTGGCGCCCACCAGCCCGCCAGCTCCTCGGGCTCGAGCTGGGCGAGACGCAGCGCGACCGCAGGACGAGCTCCGAAGGTGGTGATCTCGAAGGCCGCGACGCGACCGGTGGAATCGACGGCAAACCAGGTCGACACAGCCTCTCCCCGACAGGTCTCCGAGCTTACCAGCCCTCGCGAAGGGGGCCTAGGCCCTGCCCTGGGCGCCCGACCACCAGCCCGTGGGGTCCGGCTACAGCAGCGGCAGGATGCCGTCGTAGTACAGCCCGATGTTGATGTTCAGGCGGGCCTCCCAGGGCGCGTCGGGATCTCCCTCCGCGAGCCCGGACTCCCAGTCTCCACCGACCCAGGGCTGATTCCGCCCGAGGGCGAGGTCGACGTAGGTGTAGACGTGGCTCGAGCTCAGCAGCGCGCCGGTGATGCTCTGGATCGTGGGCGCCCCCTCATCCTTGAGCATCAGGCTGAGGTCGTTGTAGACCTGCACGCTCGACAACAGCTCCCGGTCGACGGGGAAGGTCCACGCCACGTTGCCCTGCGCGATGGTGAACGCGCGGGCCACCCGGTACGGCGAGTCGAAGGCCCCCATCCACGCGCCCTCGAGCGAGGCGGGCGCGTCGACCAGCCGTCGCTCGGCGCGAATCACCTGGCCCGAGACCTCGAGCGGCCCGCTCGTCTGCTTCACGAAGGCGCTCGCCGACCACCGCGAGCCGTAGCGAAGCGTCAGCTCGTTGAAGATCCCGCCCGCCTGCCCACCGGCGCCGAGCACGGTGTCACCGGCACCCGAGGACAGCGTCTTCTGGACGCGCAGCGCGCCGGCGTGCTGCTCCTTCTGGCTGGACGCCGCCCGCGTCACCCGTCCGCTCGCAGCGCGGACCTCCTCGACCCGCACGAGGTCGTAGGCGTAGCGTGCCGAGTCGAGGCTGTTCCCCGAGAAGGTCCCCTCGTCGGAGTGCAGGTAGGCCACATCGATGTCCCAGCCGCCGGCATCGTAGGTGTAGAGCAGGCCCAGATCGTGGTCGTCTTCCAGCCCGACGTAGTAGCCGAGGTTGAAGAACCAGCTGTGGGAGGCGTAGGGCATGAGCCCGAAGGGCACCTTCACAGCGCCGAGCTTCAGCGCGCTGTGCTCATCGAGCTGCGCGCCCATCCACCCGTACTTCATGTAGTGGCCGTAGATTCCGTAGAACCGGTAGTCGGAGGCGGCGATGAGCTTGCCGTACTGCAGCCCCGTGTTCAGCCGCAGCACGTCGAAGCGGAAGTCGCCGCCGCGGCTCTGGTTCAGCTCGTCCCAGCTCTTGACGTAGTAGCTGAACCGCAGCGCGCCCCCGAGGCGCAGCTGGCCCACCGGTGGCTCCGCGGCGGCCTCCTCGACCTCGGTGTCGTCAGCCAGGGCGTCCGCCGGCACCCCGACGACGAGCGCTCCGAGCAGCATGACACGCCACGCGGCGCGGGCCCCCCAGATTCGGTGCTGCTGGCTCATTCGACAACCTCGGCAACTGCGCTGCCCCGTCGCTCCAGGCACCGGCCTGGGCTCGCGGGACCGCGCGTGGCACAGCTTCCCAGTCGCGGCCGCAGATGGCAAGGCGCCGTCCCGCGATCGACGTGCTAGGACGGCCGCTCGTTGGGCGGCACGCACGCCATGGCCGCAGGAGGCTGTACACCGCATGGGACTGCTGCTCGCGCTGCTGGCGTGCTCCGGCGACCCGGAGCCGAAGCCCAGACCCGCTACCGACGACACCGCCGTCGTCGAGAGCTTTGCGCCCCTCGCGCCCCTCGCGGCCACGGGGGCCGGCCCCTACAGCCCCGGCGTGTGGACGATCTCGATCACCGACCCGCGGGGCAAGGTTCTCGTCGTCGAGGTGTGGTACCCCGCCGACCCCGCGCCCGACGCCCCGAAGGCCAGCTACGGGCCCACCACCATCACCGGCACCGCGGTCCGGAACGCGCCCCCTCTGCGCGGCGCCTTCCCCGTGGTGGCCTTCTCCCACGGGCTCGGCGCCGTCCGCTACCAGTCGCCCTTCCTGTGCGAGCGTCTCGCCTCCCACGGCTTCGTCGTCGTCTCACCAGACCACCCCAAGAGCACGATGTTCGACCTCGACGAAGACGCACTCGTGGAGGTCTTCCTCGAGCGGCCCGACGACCTGCGCTACACCGTCGACGGCCTGCGCGCACAGTCGTCCACTCCGAACTCCTTCATCGAGGGCGTGCTCGGTGACGGTGACTACGCCGCGGTCGGCCACAGCTTCGGCGCCATCACCGTGATGTCCCTCGGAGGCGGCAGCTGGTACCCCCAGGGCGTGTCCGAATGGTGCGCCGAGAACGGCGGGCTGCCCTGCTGGT
>PKDJ01000281.1 GCA_002862545.1 Pseudomonadota bacterium | reverse complement strand
CACCGTCAACATCGATGACTCCTGCCCGCCTCCCGTGGAGGGCGAGGACTGGGTCGGCTTCGAGGACTTCGAGATCGTCTCTGCAGACGACAGCGTGGGTCTGTCGCCTGGCTGCACCTACCGCACCGCGCTCAAGGGCCGCTACGTCAAAGGGGTGAAGTGACGGCGCGACCAGCTGCAGCCGGTGACCGTGCGGTCGAGAGGCTGCGTGGCGCAGTCTCCAGCATCCTGCGCGGCAAGGATGCCGTCGTCGACCTTGCGCTCGTCACACTGCTCGCTGGCGGCCACCTGCTGCTCCAAGACGTTCCTGGAGTCGGCAAGACCACCCTCGCCGCCGCCCTCGCAGAGGCGCTCGGGGGGAGGTTCTCCCGGGTGCAGTTCACCTCGGATCTGCTGCCGGCTGACATCATCGGAGTCAGCGTGCTCGAGCAGGGTGACTTCGTGTTCCGGCCTGGGCCGCTGTTCGCGAACGTGGTCCTCGCCGACGAGATCAACCGCACGACCCCCAAGACGCAGTCGGCCTTGTTTGAGGCGATGGCCGAGGGGCAGGTCAGCGTCGACGGTCACACTCGGCCGCTCCCGAGGCCCTTCTTCGTCGTGGCGACGCAGAACCCGTATGACCATCACGGGACCTACCCGCTCCCGGACAGCCAGCTCGATCGCTTCTTGATGCGTGTGTCGATCGGCTATCCAAGCCGAGACACCGAGCGACAGGTGTTGCGGATGGGTGGCCTCCACCGACCACAGGCACCCTGTGTGACCTCGGAGGCAGAGGTCCTCGAGATGGTCGAGCAGGCGCAGCAGACGGCGGTCCCAGAGCAGGTGGAGGAATACCTCTTGGACCTCGTAGAGGCGAGTCGCGAGAGCCCAGCCCTCTTGCGGGGCGTGTCGCCACGTGGGGCCCAGGCCCTCTACCGAGCGGTTCGTGCCCGCGCCTTCCTCGAGGGCCGGGCCTATGCGGTGCCCGAAGACGTGCGCACGCTCGCGGTGCCCGTCCTGGCGCATCGCGTGATCCCTCGGTCGGGCGGAGATCTACGGAGTAACGGGGGGCAGCGCGCCATCCGTGCGCTCCTCGAGCGGCAGCCGTCGCCTCTCTGATGCGATCGACGCGTGACGGCATGGTGGCCTCTGGCCTCGTCGTTGCCGTCGTGGCGGTGTCTGTCGTGAGCGGGAAGAGCGTGCTTGCTCTCGTCGCGTGTCTCGGCATGGCGGCGTTGGTCGTCGCGCCGCTGGTGGGGGCGTGGAATCTTCGCAACGTCGATGCGCGGCGGGTGCTGCCCGCAGAGATCTACGCGGGGCGCCCTGCACAGGGATGGCTGGTGCTGCGCAATGGCCGCCGCTACGGACCCGCGATGGCTGTCGAGGTGACGGATGAGTACGGCGCCGTCGCAGAGGTGGTGAGGGTGCCTCCTGGGGCCGAGGTTCGCCGGCCCGCGACCTGGACCTTCCGTCGCCGCGGCGAGGTGACGCTCGGGCGCCTCACGGTGCGGTCCGTGTTCCCGTTTGGCCTGTCCAGGCATGTGTGTGTTGTCGGTGAGCCTGCCCGCCTGACGGTGTGGGCTGCACCAGCCTCGGGTGTTGTGGCGGTCGCAGAGGGAGCCCTCGTGGGAACAGAGGCGGCTCGTGGAGAGGGAGGGAGCGGGGACTTCGAGGGGCTGAGGCCCTGGCGCTCGGGCGATGCGACACGGAGGGTCCACTGGCGAACGACGGCCCGCGTGGGCGAGCTGATGGTCGCACTCAGAGCACGAGAGACAGGACGAGATCGTGAGGTGATCGTCGAGGACTGCTCTGGTGTCGGCTGGGAGCGAGAGCTGTCTCGTGCGACGGGGGCTGTCGATCGCACGATCCGCAGTGGGCGTGGAGTGCGGCTGGTGCTCCCTGGGGACTTGAGGACCCGCGTGCCGTCGGGCGTGCAGTCGGGCGAGCCTGGGCGCCGGACCCTCCTGGATCTCTTGGCGACCCTCCCGCAGCGTGAGCAGTCGCCATGACACTGCGGCGGCTCGGCCTTCACGGGGCGGTGATCGCTGGGCTCGTCGCGCTGGTCCTGCCCGGTAGCGTCATGGGCCCAGCCGTGCTGCTGTCGGTGGTGCTAGCGGTGGCCTCAGACAGCCTGCGGCCGCGGCTCGTCGGGGTCCCGTGGACTGTTGTCCTGGGTGTGGCCGTCGCTGGGGTGTTGCTCTTCGTGGCGCGCGGCGGAACCGTCGTGGACGCAGTTGCCCTCGCGCTGATGGCGCTGGTCCTGCACCGTCGCCTCGGGGGGCGCTCGAGCTCCGACGAGCGCGTGGCGGTGCTGCTCTCGGGGCTGATGTTGGTCGTCGGAGCGGCCCGACACAGCACGCCCTGGCTCGTGGGAGCCGTCTGCGCCTGGGGCGTGTGTCTGCCGGCGGCCCTCCTTCCCGCGAGCGCCGATGCGCCGGAGGCGCGTGGACCTGGTCAGGGGAGAGTCGTCCTGGGCCTCGTGCTGGCGCTAGCCTCGGTCGCGGCACTGCTCTACCCCGTGCTGCCTCGACCCCCGGTTGACCGAGAGGAGGCACTCTCGGGCACTGGCTTCGCCGCCGAGGTCACGCTGGGTGAGGGGCACGACCTCCGTGACGCCGCGGGTGAGGTCCTGCGGTACCGTCTGTCGGAGGGCAGCGAGCCACCCGCCTACCTGCGCGGTCTGGCTCTCGATCGCTTCGACGGCAGGCGCTGGTCCGCGAGCGGTGCGGTCACCGAGATCGATGGGGCCTGGCCGTCAGACCATCCGCCGGGCGCGACGGTGCTCACGGTGCGGCTCCTCGACGCATCCGATGGGGTCCTGTTCACGGCAGGCGATGTGGTCTCCGCGCGTGTCGGTGGCGATGCGCGAGTCGGGGTCGACCGGCATGGCGGGCTTCGCACGGAGCCGGTGGTGGGTCCTCTCGACTACGAGGTCATGCTGCGGGAAGCGTGGGGGCCTGGGCTCGGGACGGGGCCGGGAGAGAGCGGTCTGGACTCCTCGGAGTACCTCGCGCTCCCGACGCTGACGCCCCGGGTCCGGGAGCTGGCGCATCGTGTCGTCGGGGTGGGTGCGCTGGATGAGCGGCTGGCGCGCCTCACCGAGTTCTTGAGCACGGAGTACACCTACACGCGGCTGGCCCGCCCCGGAGAGGGCTCCCCACTCGAGCAGTTCTTGTTCGAGGACCGGGCCGGTCACTGTGAGTACTTCGCCTCGGCGGCTGCGGTGCTGCTGCGCGCCGAGGGTGTGCCGGCGCGAGTGGTCAGCGGATTCGCCGGAGGTGAGCAGGACCCGTCCACGGGAGAGTGGATCGTCGAGCGCCGCCATGCGCACACGTGGGTCGAGGTCTGGGGCGGCGGAGGCTGGCAGCGATTCGACCCGACACCCGGCTCCGACGGCGGTGCGCCAGCGAGCGCGGACCCCGTTCTGCCTCCGGCCGCGACGTGGCATGGGGTGGTGACCGACTACGACCGGTCATCGCAAGAGGCCATCCTGGAGGCGGTGGGCTCGGCTGTTGGCGCGTGGATTCCGCTTGCTGTGAGTGCGGAGCGCCTCGGTGGGGTCTCGCTCGTCCTAAGCCTCATCGCGCTGCTGCTGTTGCTGCGGCCGCTCCTGCTCGCGTCCCTGGCACGTGCGGCTGGCGAGACGAGGGCTCGCCCGCGGGGAAGGGTGGCAGACAGCCACGCGCGTGCGCGTCGGGCCGTCGCTGCTGCCGGACATCGCATCCCTCCGGCTCTGCCTCCAGTCGATGCTGCGCGATGGATCGCCGAGCGCTCGCCGGCAGGGGAGCCTCTGCTCGCGCTTGCGTGGCTGTACTACGAGGAGCAGCTCGGTGCGGGTGTGAGTCGTGCGGAACACGCGCGTGCACGTGCGCTGGCGGACGCCGTCGTGCGGGCTGCCCGAGTGCAGGCTAACGACTCCCCATGAGACACCTGCGCGCCACACTCTTCCTCGCCCTTGCCGCTTGCTGGGGCTCCAATGCCTACATCGTCGAGGGTACGGTGGTCGAGGTCACGGGACCGACCAGCGTCCTGCTCGATCACAAGGCCATCGAAGGGCTCGGGATGGGCGCGATGGTGATGGACTTCACGGTGGCGGATGCTGGGCTGCTCGAGGGCGTGAAGCCGGGCGACCGGGTCTACGCCCGCATGGCGATGGAGCCGAAGGGCGCGGTCCTGCACAAGGTGCGTGTCACTGGCCACGGTCCGCCGCCGGCCGTCAGCACGGGGCCTGTGCCGGTGCGGCCGGGCGGTCAGCTGAAGCGCACGCAGCTGTCTCTGTCGGACGGGTCATCGCTCGTGCTCGGGGAGGGGCAGAGCGGCTCGATCGCGCTCACGTTCCTCTACACCACCTGTCCGATGCCGGAGTTCTGCCCTGCCATCGTGATGCGCATGCAGGCACTCCAGGCGCAGCTGCCCGACGACGCCCGGATCGTGGCAGTCACCATCGACCCGGAGAAGGACACGCCCGCGGTGCTCACGGCCTACGCCGAGACGGTCGGGGCGGGCGAGCGCTGGCTCTTCGCCCGAGCGGAGGGCGATGCTCTGACCGACCTCGCCATGCGAGCCGCCCTGCGGGTGGTCGACGACGGCAAGGCCATTCAGCACAGCATTCGGCTGCTGGTCTTGGATGCGAAGGGTCGCTTGATCGAGCGCTACGACGACAACAACTGGCCGCTGGAGCGCGTCGTCGAGCAGCTCCGCACGGGCGGGCCTCCGGCGCCTCCCGGAACATCGGGCACCGTCACACCACGGTAGCGTCTACCACTGCCCGCCGCCCGCGACGCCGACGTACAGAAGGTTGTGCACACCGGCGTCAAAGCGAATGTGTGCGCGCTCGGCGATGTGCAGGCGCATGCCCAGCGTGATGTCGACGATCGGTAGGACGGGGGGCGGTCGCCACTCGTCATCGGGCTTGCAGTTGAGTCGGTTGGGCGCGATCTCGTCTGGCATGCAGTCGGGCTCTGCGATCTCGTCGACCATGTTCGGGGCGAGGCCTGCGCCGGGGTGCCACTGGTCGAGCTTTCCGGTCGTGAAGCCGAAGCCGAGTCCGCCGCCGAAGTGCAGCGCAAGCCACACGTCGCGATCGACTGGGCTGATCGCGACCTCGTGCTCATAGTTGGCGCCCAGGGCGAACATGCCGAGTCCCTCGGGTGCGATCCAGTCTCCGTCGAGGTGGTTCGGGGGATTGTCGATGTCGTCCCAGTACCCCTCGTCGACACCGAGGTGAAAGTACTCGGCGTAGAAGACGAAGTTGTTGGGATGATTCTGGAGGCTGAACTCCAGCCCCGTCACCCAGCCATCGACCCGCGGACGCTCGTAGGGCTGGGCTCCTGGATCATCGATGTCGTAGTACATCGTGTCGAGGATGCCATTGGGCAGCCAGGCTCGCTTGTAGCGCGCGCTTACGGCGTACCTCGGGAGGCCGTCATGCGCCTCTGACGGCAACTCCGACGTAGGCTCCTGTGCCCAGGCTGCTGCGACCAGCACGTACCACATGCGCTACCCCTACCCGTGAGCCGGGCTCTGTCCCGGCAGCGCATTGTGCCGGCTTGTGGCGATGCGCGCTAGCCCACGTCGGCAAGGAGGCTCACTTGCCCTTGCCCTTGCCCTTGCCCTTGCCCTTGCCCTTCTTGCGCTCTCGCAGCTTGAAGTCGCCCCAGAAACCGCCGATCTCGAGACCGAGCGACGGGTAGTTGGCGAAGCTGGCCGCAGCATTGATGTCCTGCGCGCTTCCGTCAGGGTCGGTGTAGACGTGGCGCCCCGGGAGTCCCAGCTCGCCATAGAGGGTCACTTGGAGGGCCCAGGTGTCCTGCCGGTACAGGGCGGACAGCTGCGCGCGAATCGGGAAGTAGGTCACGCGCAGCTTGTCGCCTCCGGGACCGTCACCCTCCTCGCCCTCGTTGTGTCGCGCCTCGTTGTTCTCGGTCAGGGCACCGGAGCCACCGTTCTCGAAGCCCTTGAAGGACATGCCGCCGATTCCGACGCCGCCACCCGCGAGAATGTCGATCGTTCCCTTCGTCAGTGCGACCTCGTAGCCGCCGATGACGTTGGTGTCGGAGAAGCCCTTGCCTCCGTCGACATTGCCCTCGAGGAAGAGGCGGCTGCTGTTGTCGATGTAGACCAGGCCGTCAATCCCGAAGTTGAAGTTCGTACGAACCTTCTCGAGCGAGTAGGTGTCGAGCTTTCGCGCTGCCTTCGGGAACGCCAAGGGGTAGGCGAAGGGCACGACGCGCCCGCCGATGTGGCCGCCCACGCCCCACATGCTGCCGATGTCACCGGCGTGTGCGGGCAGGGACGCCGCGAGGAGCAGGGCTGCAGGAACCAGGTTTCGGGTCATGGGTCTACCTCCAACAATCGACTAGCACACCGCTGCTGCAGCTTGCCATGGCGCGCTGACGAAGCGGTGGGGTTCGTATTCGATCTTCGCTGTCTAGAGCGGCGAGACGTCGAGCAGCTCGAGGCCGGGTGCCTGCGACAGCGCATAGTCGAGAGGCCAGGGCGACGGTGACAGCACGACAGGATGTCCGTAGCGATCCTCGACAAGCAGGTAGTCGGAGCGTGCCTGGAGCCAAGCGAGGCCGGACGGCTCGCCAGCCACCCAGCGTGCCACCGTGTACGGAGCAGACTCGAGCTCGGCTCGGGTGTTGTACTCGTTCATGAGTCGGACCTTGAGCACCTCGAACTGTAGGAGTCCGACGGCGCCCAGGTAGGGGTCGGCCTTGCCGAGCCCCTGCCGGTAGAACAGCTGGACCGTGCCCTCCTGGGAGAGCTGGCTGAGCCCGTTCTGCAGATGCTTGCGTCGGGTGGGGTCCTTGAGCTGGATGCGCGCGAAGTGCTCGGGTGCGAATCGTGGGATGCCTCGGTACTCGACCCCTGAGCCTCGGTAGAGGGTGTCGCCGAGGCGCAGCTCACCGGGGTCGTAGAGGCCGACGATGTCGCCAGGCACGGCGTCTTCGACAATCGAGCGCTCCGACGCCATGAACGTGTGGGGCTTGCGCAGCCGCAGCTTCTTCTTCGAGCGGGCGACAGTGACCTCCATGCCCCGCTCGAAGCGCCCAGAGACCACTCGCATGAAGGCGATGCGGTCCCGGTGGCGCGGGTTCATGTTGGCCTGGATCTTGAAGATGAAGCCCGAGAAGCGGTCGTCCTTCGCAGACCGAGCGCCCTGGACCGCCACCCGATCGGCTGGCTGGGGTGCGATTCGGCCCAGCGCCTCCAGGATCTGCGCGACGCCGAAGTTGGTCATGGCTGACCCGAAGAAGAAGGGCGTCACATCACCCGCGAGGTAGTCCTCGATGCTCCACGGATCACCCGCCTCGTCGATCAGCATCAGCTCTTCTTCGAGCTCTTCGAGCCGGCGGTCACCGATGCGCTCGCGGAGGCGCGGATCGTCGAGCCGCAGTCGCTCCTCGGGGGCGAGCTCTGTGCCCGCCGAGCGGCGCTCGAAGAGGATGGCGATCTGCTCTACCCGATCGAAGAGGCCGCAGAACTGATGGTCGTCGTCGCGGATGGGCCAGTTCAGAGGCACCGTGCGGATGTCCAGCGTGGTGCTGACCTGGTCCATGAGCTCGATCGGGTCGAGGCCTGGACGGTCCATCTTGTTGACGAAGGTCATGACCGGGAGCTTGCGGAGCCGGCAGACCTCGAACAGCTTGAGCGTCCGGGGCTCGACGCCCTTGGCGTTGTCGATGAGCATCACGGCCGAATCGACAGCCGCGAGCGTGCGGTAGGTGTCTTCCGAGAAGTCGGCGTGACCCGGGGTGTCGAGCAGGTTGAAGCGGCGCCCCTCATGATCGAACTGCAGGACGGACGAGGTGATGGAGATCCCCTTCTCCTGCTCCATCGCCATCCAGTCCGACACAGCGTGCCGGGCTGCCTTGCGGCTCTTCACCGCGCCAGCGACGTGCAGCGCTCCACCGTAGAGCAGCAGCTTCTCGGTGAGCGTGGTCTTTCCGGCATCCGGGTGGGAGATGATGGCGAACGTGCGTCGCCGATCTACCTGCTCTGCGAGGCCCGTCGTCTCGGTCCCTTCGCTCATGTCGCGCTCCCTGGTGCGCCCTCGTAGTCCTACGGAGTGCGCGCAGGCAAGGGCGGGTCGCTGGACTCGGCCAGCATCCACGCCATCACGGCGACGGCACCCACGTTCCGCCGCAGCGTCGCAGGGTCGACCTTGTCGATCGTGTCGGCCGGGGTGTGGTGGATCGGCCAGTACCCGGACGTGTCGTTGATCAGGCCGAGGCCGAGCGTGCCGGTGGCCTCGACGAGGGGACCGACATCCGCTCCCGAGTAGGCCAGCTCCAGCCGAGAAGCACCGACTGGCGCGAGCAGAGGGGTCCATGGCTGCAGGGCCTGGAGTGCTCGCTCCTGGAGCCGCTCGGTGTCATCCCCCCGGCGAATGTCGACGCGGAAGCCCTCTGGAGCGCCGGCGCCAGTGTCGGCCTCGAGCGCCGCGACGTAGGTGTCGCCGGCGTGGGCTTCGGCGAAGGCCTTCCCCCCCGCGAGCCCCGACTCCTCGTTCGTGAACAACACGACTCGGATGCTGCGTCGGGGACGCACATCGAGCTCGCTGATCAGCCGCGCCGCATCCATGGCTATGACGCAGCCCGCACCATCATCCTGGGCGCCCTGTCCGACGTCCCACGAGTCGAGGTGGCAGCCGAGCAGCACGTACTCATCGGGACGCTCGCGCCCGCGCAGATCGGCCACTACGTTGGCGCTCTGCTGGTCAGGTAGCGTCTCGGCTCCCATGCTGAACTTCATGCGCACGGTCTTTCCGCGCTCCTGCCAGCGCCGCATCGCGAGTGCATCCTCGACTGTGATCGCCAGCGCAGGGATCGGATCGGCATCGTCGGCGTAGCGCTGCGTGCCCGTGTGCGGGGTGGCCAGGCTCTGGGGAGTGACGGAGCGCATCAGAGAGGCGATCGCACCCTTGCTGGCTGCGACTGAGGCGCCACGGACGCGGTACTGAACCGTGGCGCCATAGGTCGAGAAGGGCACGTCCCACAGGACCATGCGCCCCTCGATCTCGGAGCGAGGCAGGCGCTCGAAGTGGTCGAAGTCGTCGACGACGATCACCTCACCCTCGAGTCCACCCGGCGGCGTGCCGATCGACCAGCCGAGGCCGAGGACGTCCAGCTCTCGCTCGACGGGAGCCAGCAGCGTCGCCGACTCGTCGTTTCGGCGCCATACGGGCACGGTGACTGTCTCTGTACGGGCGTCGAGGCCGTCTTCAGCGAGCTTGTCGCGTGCCCACTCGACCGCGCGCTCGAGCCCTGGGGAGCCCGTCAGTCGGTGCCCGATGTCGTCGCAGAGCTCGACGAGGTCGTCGTAGGCCTCGTTGGTGGTCAGGGCCCGGCCGAGCAGCTCGGCGGCTACGGCCTCCGGGTCGACCTCCACTCGCTTGGCGGGTCTCGCGTCGGAGACCGCCACCCACAGGACCGTCCAGATCATGCTCACTCCAGGGGGCGCCTTACCGTGATCGGGTCCGCTGGACGACCTCGACGACCATTCCGGGCTGGGGGTCGAAGTCGTCGAGGACCTGCCAGGGGCCGAGGTAGTGCCCGTCCACCCGGAGGCTCCAGCGCCAACCGTCCAGGTCGAGGACGCGTCGGATCTCCCCGACGAGGAACTGGGCATGAACGGCCGAGCCAACCGTGACCGTCCAGGGCTCATATCCCTCACCCGGCACCTCGATCACGATCTCGAGGGCACGGTTTCTGAAGAACTCCACGTCCACGACCTGGGAGGGATCCAGGACCGAGGTCTGTGCGTCGCCGAACCAGCCCTCGTCGCCTTGGACCAGGCGATACCAGCCCCGAATGCGGCCGAGGAGGTCGACAGGCGAGAACTCGAGCTCGTCGACCACCCTGGCGGCTGACTTGGCGAGGCTCTCACTCGGATCGAGTGCCAGCTCGTGCACCGTGCCGTCCTCCACGCGAAGTCGGTGAGGGATGGCCCGCGGGCTCAGAGGATCGTGAGGGTAGATCGCGTTGTGATCGGGGAGGATGCGGCGTCGGCGAGTGCGCTCGCGTCTCGGCTCTCGCTTCGTGGGCCTCGGGGTAGGGGTGGGTGGGGCCGGGGAGCGCGTCACTTTCTCCCAGCGCGGCTGGCTCGTCGGGGCTCTGCGGGCCCGATGTCGGGCCGGCTGTGCCTCTGGCGCCTCTGGAGTGCGAGGGCCATCAGAGTCGCGCTCGCTCACCCAGCTCATCAGCTCTGCTAGGTCGGAGCCCAGGGCCCTCGGTGAGGATGCGAGGTCGAGCGCGGCGCGCCGGAAGGCGCGTCCGTCTGCAAAGCGCGCATCAGGGTACAGCGCGAAGCAGTGGTCGAAGAACTCGAAGATCTCGGGCGCGAGACGCTCCTCGAAGCGTCGCAGGCGGCGACGAGCCGTGCCTCGCTGCGCGGCCGAGCGGACGGTCTCCGCGTCGCCCCCGTACAGGGGCTCGCCAATCAGAAACTCGAGTCCGATCAGGGCGATGCTGAACAGGTCGCTGCGGATGTCCTCGGCGTGGTCGGAGAAGCGCTCGGGAGGTGCGAAGCGGTAAGCATCCACCGGCAGCTTGCTGTCGGTGAGCGTCGTCAGCGAGGGGACTCCGAAGCCGAGAAGCATGACCGTGCCGTCTGGCCCCAGTGCGACGCGCCATGGGGCGACGGCGCCATGGGACTCGATGCCGACCGTCGCGTAGGCCTCATGAGCAGCCTGCTCGATGATGCCGGCGAGCTCTGCCATCAGCTGGAGCATCGCGGGCTCTCGGGGCGGCGAGCTGGGTTGATCGAGGACGCGGAGCACCTCGGTCAGGGGCCATGCGGGCCCCGTGTCGAAGACGTAGACGCCGAGCTCCGGTCGGTTGTGGACCAGCCGCGCAAGACCATCGACGCCAGGGTTCTCCAAGAAGGGCAGGGCGGAGGCGAGCTCCATGAGCGCCTGGCTGTCGCGGTACTCGCGGTCGAACTGCAGCGCAAGGGCGAGGCTTCCTCCCCGCTGCACCTCGGCCACTCGCTGTCCAGGTCCGAAGCTCTGTCGCCCCGTAGCGCTCCACTCGCCCACCGGTTCCTCCGCGCTCACATGCAAGCATGTATCGGTTAGCGGGTGTGGATGGAGAACTGGAGCTGGCAGCAGCGTTGGCGCTACGGCGTCGTTCAGGCGGTCGGGCTGGGCTGGATCGTCGGTGCCTTCGAGGTGGTCTCGTTGGTCGCGAGCCTGAACCTGCCCCTCGGAGTGCCTGAGGCGCTGGTCGTCGGGCTCGTCGACGCCCTCGTCATGGGTGGTGTGGCCGTGGCAGCGGCCAGCCTCTCTGGCTTGCTTCATCCTGCGCTGATGGACCGTCGCCCCAGCCGAGCGATCGCCTGGCAGCTCGGTGCGGCTGCCGGGGCACTGGCGGCCGCCTACCTGTGGCCGCTGGCGCTCGCGCGCCTCGAGCTGGACGAGCCTGTCGGCGCAGCTGCGATGCTCGTCTTGCCACTCGGGTTTCTTGGCGTCACGTACTTCAATGCCCGCTACTGGCTCGCGAGGGTCGAGCTCGGGCGCGATGTCGCGGTCGGCTGGCTCCCGGCAGCTGGCGGGCTGTCGGCTGTGGTCGTTGCGGGCTGTGCGCTCGCGTGGGGGCTCCGGGCCCCAGGGGGTGGCTTTGCGCTGGAGGGTGACGCTAGCGTCCTCCTGGTGACGATCGACGGCATGGGACTGGAGGAGGCGACCGATGCGGAGGCGCTGCAGGCGCTCGCCGCGGCCAGCGTCTCCTTCCGCAACGCGGTCACTCCCTCACCGGCCTCGGGGCCAGCGAGTGCCAGCGCCCTCACGGGCCTCCATCCCCTCCGAAACCGGGTCCTCTTCGACGAAGACCCGTTCCTCCTCGGCCTTCCGACGCTCCAGGACGTCCTGATGAAGGAGGGCTACGCGACGGGGGGCTTCGTGTCCTCGCGGTCCGTTCGGGGCAGCCTGGGGTACTCCCAGGGGTTCTCGTCCTTCGACGACGACTTCTCGCCGGTTGCTGGCGTGATGCACATTCGCCTGCTGACCCACCTCGTCGACGCGGCGGTCACCTCGGGCACCGCCCCCGAGTTCCTGGCTCGTCGTGATCCGGAGCGCACTGCAGAGCGCTTCGAAGCCTGGCATGAGGCCGTCGAAGACGAGGTCTGGTTTGCGTGGGTGCATCTCGCCGGGTCTCCGACGGAGTGTGACGCGGCCCTCGCCCGCCTGCTTGCCCGCCTCGACGAGACCGATGGACCTCGACCGATGATCGTCGTCGCCGGAGCGGGTGGACCGGTCGATGCCGAGGGGCTTCCAGGAGCGCTCGCCGACCGCTCTGTTCGGGTTCCGTTGGTGGTCGATGCCGAGGGTCTAGAGGGGGGAGCGACCATCGCCTCCCAGGTGCGCCTCATGGATGTGACGGCCACGATCCTCGACTACCTCGAGTTGGACCCCATCGGTGCGAGTGAGGGCGTCTCCCTGCTCCCGTATGCGCGAGGCGAGCAGCGTGGGACGATCTGGACGGCCTTGGTCTGGGGGAGTCCAGAGGAGGTCTGGTTCGGCATGCGGAACAACGGACTGAAGTACGTCGAGCGCGGCGAGCACGCGGGGCTCTGGAACGTTGTGGACGACCCCGACGAGCAACACGATCTGTCGGACTTCCAGGATGAGGCGGTCTCCAGCGCCAAGCGGCTGCTGTCGTCGGAGCGTGCTGCCCTCGAGCGCCTCGTGGAGAGCCGCTGATGCGCGTATGGACTCCTTCTACGCTCGCGAAGGAAGTACAGCGACTCCTGGGGCGCAGTCTCCAGGTGGTTGAGGTCGAGGGCGAGATCTCGCAGATCCACGTCCCCGCCAGCGGTCACTGCTACTTTCAGCTCCGGGATCGCGACGCCGCCCTGTCGTGTGTCGTGTGGCGAACGAACTGGCAGTCGCAGAGGTTTCACCCACGTCCAGGTGACAGGGTGGTCTGCCGGGGGCGGGTCGGTGCCTTCGGGCAGCAGTCTCGCTACCAGCTCTACGTCTCGCTCGTTCGACCGGCTGGAGAGGGGAAGCTGGCGAAAGAGCTGGCTGCACGGCGTGCACGCCTAGAGTCGGAAGGGCTGCTTGATCCGCGACGCAAGCGAGCCCTGCCCAGGTACCCGCGGTTCGTTGGCATCGCGACATCGCCCACGGGTGCGGCGCTCCAGGACTTTCTGCGGGTGTCGCGGGGGCGCTGGCCTGCCGCTCGCATTCTGCTTGGGGGCTGCACCGTCCAGGGCCCGACGGCGCCGAGCTCGGTCCTGCGCGCTGTGGAGCTGCTGCTCGAAGACGCACGCTCTGAGGTGATCGTCGTCACGCGAGGCGGTGGCTCGAAGGTGGACTTGCTGCCGTTCATGGACGAGACGCTCGCTCGCTTCCTCGCGCACTCACCCGTGCCGATCGTGTCGGCGGTTGGCCACGAGATCGACACGACCCTGGCGGATCTGGTGGCTGATGCCGTCGCGCCGACACCATCGGCGGCCGCGGGTCTCGTGTTTCCCGACGGGGCCGCACTTGCCTCGGAGGTTGATGCTCGTGCCATGAGGCTTGATCGCGCGATGGATCGCCGTGTCGTGACCGCACGGCGCCGACTGGCGGAGCTGCGGGGACGACTGCGAGATCCGCTCGCGATGTTGCGGGCCGCGCGACGACGTCGACACGATCTTCTGGGTCGACTGGATCGGGTGGTCGAGCGGCGGCTCGCCGGCCGCAGAGAGCGCCTGCGGCACCTTCGTGCGCGCCTCGAGGCGGTGGCGCCGCGGCGTGTTTTGGAGCGTGGCTACGCGATCGTGGAGGGCCCCCGAGGAGTGGTGCGTGCCCCGGGAGATGTCGCGGCCGGTGAGGCGGTGCGGGTTCGCGTCGCCGGCGGTGCGTTCGGTGCGAAGGTCATGACGGACGAGTCTGCCCCCTGATCCGGACAGCACTCGAGTGCTCCTCACATCAGGGCGTCATCGGATCTGTGGGGGGCGCATCGGCGACCCACTCGAGGAAGGTGACCAGGAGACCCTCGTACAGGTCGGTCTGGCACAGCAGGAATCCCTGCACGACGAACAGGGCCACGACGATGAGTAGACCGGCCAGGGTGACCCAGCGAAGTCGGAGCACCGTCGGTCGATCCTCCTCAGTGAGGTAGCCAGAGTCGACGCGATCAAGCTCCTTCTCGACGAACATCCAGGCCAGGAGGACCAGGATGCCTCCCGGCGCCGTTGAGCAAGCGAGGCCGAGCACAGTGGTCACCATGCCCAGGCCGAGCAGGGAGAGCACCAGGCCTGAGCGCGGGCGGGGAGCATCCTCGCCGCCGAAGAGATCGTCGACGCTCTCGTGACTCATCCGGGCACCAGGGCTGCGAACGTCTCGAGCCGGCGCGTGCGGGCTGCGGCGTCGACCGACAGGCGGCCGTCCTCGCTGCGTCGGAGGACTCCCTCGTCGGTGAGTGCCTTCACGGCGTTCTGGAGGGGAACCAGAGAGAGTGCCTCTGGACGCGAGATGCGACCGGCTGCTTGAAGGGCAGCCTGCTCCTTCTGAATCGCGCGTGCAAGGTCACGACTCGAGAGCGGACGGCTCGACAGACGGGAGGACGCCTCGAGCACCGCGGCGTAGCCCTCTGGGAGGCTGCGGAAGAGACCGTAGATCTCGCCCATGCGCGCGGTGTCCCTGACCTCCCAGCCCTGCTCCGACGAGGAGACGGCGCCGTGGGCCTCGAGGGTGCGCAGTCCGGCCTGGAGCAGCTCGGTGGCGGACTGGTCGGGGTCGAGGATGAACTCGTACCGAAACAGCCACAGCAGCTGGATGAACACGGGGCGGAGGGTGTCGATGGTCACGGGCCCTGGCGGGAGCGCGCGCATCGCGAGGCAGGCGTACCCAGCAGGAGCGAGGAAGTGAAGCACCTGGTTTTTGTACAAGTCCAGGGTGATTCGTCGTGCGGGAACCGTCGCCCATACCCGCTCACCGCCGTGGTCGAAGGCCTCGACCAGCTTGTTCTTCAGGAAGCGATCGAGCGCCTGGGCCACCGCCTGGCTCAGGTGCTGCACGGACTGGGCCTCGGGGGCTCCCGCCTCGGCGAGTCGCGCGCGGAAGCGCTCTACCCGCTCCACGAGCAGGCTGTGACGCAGGCCGCGGCGGTGATGAGACAGCAGGGCCAAGGCGACCAGTGAGCTCGGGAGCACCACCATCACGTCGCCGATTCCGTGGACGATGCGCTCACCGAGGATGTGAAGGTCCGTCTTCTGCTCGGCCTTGGAGCGGTCGGACCAGCCGCTCTTGTGCGCGCTCGGGCTCACCTCCGGACCGACGGGCATGGGGGCGCCTACGCGTAGGTAGACTCGTCCGAAGCGGCGTCGCAGCACGCTTCGGGCCTTGAAGAGCTGCCCCATCGTCTCGGTCTGCTTGGCCTCTCCCCCGAGCTCGCGTGCGTAGACGCGCTCCTCGGCCACTTGCTCGTAGGCTAGCGCGATCGGGAGAATGGTCACGTCGTGGTCTCTCGGACCGAGCTCGCAGGCGCTGCACACCATGCCGAGCACGCCAACGCGGGGGGGCAGCAGCTTGCCGCTGCGTGTCCGCCCTCCCTCGATGAAGAACTCGATGGGGTAGCCCCGAAAGATCAGCTCGCGGAGGTAGCGGTCGAAAACCGCAGGGAAGATCCGGTCGCCCGTGAACTTTCGCTTCACGAAGAAGCCACCCGCTCCGCGGAGAATCAGAGACAGGGGCCAGATCGCCAGGTTCATTCCGGCGACGACGTGGGGCACGATCAGGTCGTGCTTGAAGAACACCCAGGACAGGAGGACGTAGTCGAGGTGCGACTTGTGGCAGGGGACCAGGACGGCCGTGCCGCTCCGCATCGCCGTCCGGATTCGCTCGAGGTCCTCCGGCGGCACGTCTACCCCGGAGAACACCCGGGTCCACAGGGGGCGCAGGACGTAGGACAGCATCACGACCACCCGCCACTTGAAGCGAGCCGCGATGGCGTCGTAGTCGCGGACCATCTTTCGGCGGATGTGCTCCTCGGTAGTGCCGGTGGCGCGAGCCTCTTCGCGGGCAAGCTCACGCATGGGCGGATTGTCCAGGACAACCTTGCGGAGCACTCGATGGGGAACCAGGCGAGGCCCACGCACCATCGTGTTCTCGCGCCTCATTGCCAGCGCGAGCAGCTTGCGCAGGGCTCGCCGATCGTCACCTGGGGACATGCGCGTCGTGATGCGGCGAAGATCGATGGGCTCACCGACTTGGATGAGCGATCTCGTGGTGCGAAACAACGCGTTCGTGACGACCTGCAGCAAGCCGGTGACGGGACGGCCGACCTCGAAGAAGCGCTGAACAGCGCCGCTCTCGTGCTCGGGAGAACGGTCCCACACGACGAGTGCAGGGACGACCTGGATCGGCTGCTCCGTCTCTCGCTGAGCAGCGAGGACCGCCTCGAACGGATCGGCGCGCTCGCGGCGACGCAGGGCGTCCAGCCATGTGGGTGGGCTGTCGACGAACAGGGTGATGGGCAGACCGGCGCTCACGGTCCGCTGGACCCAGCCCGAGCCGACCGGGTCGGGTGCAAACCCCTCGCGGAAGAAGGAGCGCAGGCGCCAAGCCACGTCAGACCAGGCCTCGGCGATGGGCTGCCAGTAGAAGCTGGAGGCGCCATCTGCCCAGACCGAGAGGGGCAGGTGTCGCTGATTCAGGACCGTGTTGAGTGCGAGATGGTCCATCGCGGACCGCGTAGGGAGCACATAGACGATCACACCATCGTCGGCGGCGCGCCGAATCTGCTCGACCGAGTGCTCCTCGAGGCGAAACCGTCGGAGTGCTCTGCCGAGTCCGAGCAGCGAGTAGAACCATCCGAAGCGACGCAGCATCGCGGTGCCGAAGCGGGTCGGGGCTGCTCGACCGGGGCGGGGAGTCTCATCTGTCATGGGGTCGTGGAGTCGCCGGTGTCCAGAGGGGCCGTGTCGATGACTCCTGCGCTCGTGTCGAGGGAGCCTGTGTCGGTCTGCGCGGTGGGCAGAGTGCCTGTCGCGGTCGTGGTGGCGGGGGGTACATCGACCCAGCCGCTGGGCGGGTCGCAGCCCACGTAGACGTCACCGGGTTCGCCAATGCCGTCGCCGTCTGCGTCAGGCCAGTAGACCACGCGCGCGCGGCAGTCAGCCGTCGGCAGTGGTTCGAAGCCGGCGCACGCGGCGAGTAGACCCCACGCCCAGAGCACCCACATTCGACCTCCAACAGGGCGCCTCCTAACCGACGAAGCAGGCTGATGGGGGTGAGGGTGCGTCACGATGGACTCGTCGCCAGTCAGGCGAAGACCGTCCAGACCACGAGGGTGGCCGCGACACCGCAGAGTCCGAGGAGGGCG
Source organism: Pseudomonadota bacterium (assembly GCA_002862545.1). Lineage (GTDB taxonomy): Bacteria > Myxococcota_A > UBA796 > UBA796. The sequence goes on along the minus strand of PKDJ01000281.1, from coordinate 256 downwards.
ATGATCTGGGGTGGGCCCAGCGAACGCATCGAGCTGGAGTTGCTGTCGATGAGAGCGTCCTCGTCGCTCGCCCAGTCCGGAAAGGCGAAGTCCAGGAGCGGCGTCACGTCGCGTCGAGAGGGGGCGTCCGCGTCGACCCACGAGGGGTCTGGGACGTCGTCGGCGGATGACCAGGTGCCCGTGTCGGTGTCCCACTCTCGTGGCAGACGCGGTGCGGGGGCAGGGCGCCACGAGTCGTCGTCGTCGTCATCGATGG
>PKDJ01000283.1 GCA_002862545.1 Pseudomonadota bacterium | reverse complement strand
CAGACCGTCAGCCATGGAGCGGGCGATGGCGAGCACGTAGTAGGTGTCGTCGGGAACGAAGAGGCGGTCGACGACGTCGAGCGACCGGGCCGCGATGGCCCAGCGCAGCAACAAGCCAGCCCCGATAACGCCGGCAGTGGCTCGGCGCAGGTCCATCGTCCCTCCGTGCACCGCGGAGGGTACCCCGAGGCTGCCCCCGATCCTATCGAAGCACCCGAAGGTCGGCGTCCAAGGCAATCCTGGCCTCGACGGCCTCGACGAGTGCCTCGGGAAAGTGCGTGCGAATTCGATCGCGCAGGGCTCGAGCCTCCGCTTCGTCCCCGAGACGTGCGAGAGCAGCCATGACGTTGCCAAGATTCTCGGCAGAGCGCTCACGCTCCAAGGCGCTGGTGAACCGCTCCAGGGCGACCTCGTAGCGCTCCATGAAGAAGGCGATCACCCCGCGGTGGCGATGCGCAGAGGCCACGTAGACAGAGCGTCGGGGCTCCGGGGAGCCCAGGGCCGCAAACTCCTGCGCACTCGCCAAGCGAGAGGCCTCTGCATAGTCGCGAACGTCAGGATGCGCGGCGATGACGCCCAGTGCGGACAGCCGCAGGATGTGGTCGATCCGTCCGTCCCGGTGTGCAGCCTCCACCTCCTGCCGGGCAGCCGAAGCTCCGACCCGCTCGAAGACCTGCATCACGCCGGTCAGCGCCTCACGCTCGCGGGCCTCGAGGTGATTCGTCGGCACGATGTAGGACTCATCCGAGCCGATGGCTGCACGGATTCGCTCGAGGATGTCCGCGTAGACCATCCCTCCTCCTGCTGCAGAGAGTTCGATGCTGCTAGACCGCTCGCTTCTCCGCAGCGAGCGTGCTCCGGGCCGCATGCTTCATCCAGACCTCGTGAGCGATGCGATCCATCGACGACAGCTGGTCGATCCGACGGCAGATGCGCTTCACACGCTGGGTGACGGCCGCACGGCTCACACCGGCCCGCCTCGCCAGCTCGGCCTTGCTGCCCGCCGCCAGCAGCGCCCGCAGGTACTCCTGATCCTTGAGGTCCAGGGGACTCTGCGGCACACACTCGGCCTCGGCGTCTGGCCGCGGTGGAATCGAGACCCACCCCGCCCTCTCTTCATTGCGCAGGCCCGCGATGGCAGCTCGCTCACGCTCGTGCCGGCGGACGGCCCGCCACGTGCAGCGGTCAGCGATCGTGCGGACGAAGCCGTAGAGCTCGCCCATGCTGTCGCCCTGAAAGCGGGCAAGCGCACCACGAACCAGCTGGAGGACGACCTCCGAGACCAGCTCCTCTTGCTCGCTCCTCGAGAGCTTGCCTCCGCACGAGCGCGAGACTTGAGCGATTCGCCGGTGGGCAAAGCGCATCAGGGTCTCGAACAAGGCAGCAGCCTCGGGACTCCTCCGATCGGCCAGCAGGAGTCGCAGGCGACGCTGCAGCTCTCCTGGCGGCAGGGACTCTCTGTGTCGCGCGCCCATCTCAGAACCCGTTCGAGATCCGCTGGGCAGGCACCCAGCGGCGGCTCGGAGGGGGCGGAGGAGCTGGCGCCTCGCACTGCTGGTCTGACGCTCCGGGACACTCGACCACCACACCCGGAGCACCGACCAGAGACATGAGCCAGACGACGAAGGCGGTGATCGGTGTCATGGGGTTCTCTCCAGGGTGGTCAGTCGCGCAGAAGTGCCAGGTCGGGATCGGAATCGATGAGTGCTTGCAGCTCGCCTACGAAGCTCTTGGAGAGGCCTCCTCGGGCGCGGCGAAGCAGGCCTCGGGCCTCACCCTCGTCGCCGAGGCGCAGGAGGGTTGCGAGGATGTTGCCCATGTTCTCGGCCGTGAGCTGCCGCTCGAGCGCGCGAGCGAAGTAGTCGAGCGCGACCTCGAGATGCCCCTGAAGGAAGGCGAGCACGCCACGGTGGCGGTCGACGCTCGCGAGGTTGTTCTGCAGGTTTGGGCCGCCGAGCTCGAGCGCAGCGTGTTCTTGGGCCCCGACCATCCTCGCCGCCTCCTCCCAGTCTCTGACGCGCGGGTGGCAGGCCACCACATGCAGAGCGCTGAAGCGAAGGACGGCATCGATGTGGCCCTCGTGGTGCAGGCGGTCGATCAGGGACCGAGTGTGGGTAGGATCGAAGTCGGCACTCTGGATGGCCCGCTCGACCTCCAACATGGCAGTCCGCTGTCGGGCATCCACATGCCCTGCGGGCGTGCGGTACGCCTCGGCGTCCACCGTGTCGAGAATGCGCGCAAACAGTGCCTGGTAGTTCATGTCGGCGGCTCCAAACCGCAGTCGACCCATCCAGTGACAGGTAGACGACGGTCGTTAACGATCGCACCCAAAAACATGGGTGCGGTGTTCAGCGCCTCAAGCTTGCCACGATGCGAGCCCAGGCGAGGTCGACGTGTGCAGCCGTCGTCCGGACGCCACCGATGGCCAGCCGCAGCACGAAGTGCTGGCCGCCGCGTCCATCGGGCACCGTGGTGTGCGTCAGGTAGACCTCACCGGAGGCATTCACCGCCTCGAGGAGAGCCCGGCTTGCCTCGTTGCCCTCGACCGCTCGGAAGCAGACCAGAGAGGTGTGCACGGGTGCTACCCGCTCGAGGCCCGGGTGTGCGTCGACCCGGGCCGCGAAGTCGCCCGCGAGCGCAATGTGCTGGCGCAGGAAGGTCCGCAGCCCGGACGCCCCGTAGTGGCGGAGCACGAACCAGAGCTTCATCGACCGGAACCGCCGCCCAAGTGGGATCTGCCAGTCACGGTAGTCGATCACACTGCCGCTCTCCGTGGCGGCGTTGCGGAGGTACTCGGGCGTGATCGACAGCGCGCGGAGCAGCGATGCGCGGTCACGCGACCAGAACAGGCTGCAGTCGAAGTTGGTGAGGAGCCACTTGTGTGCGTTCACGACCACACTGTCGGCGCGGTCGACGCCCTCGAACAGGTGCCGATGCTCGGGGCAGAGCGCGAGGACCCCTGCAAACGCCCCGTCGACGTGCAGCCATGCATCCGGGGCCTCGGAGGCGATGACATCGGCGACGGCCGAGACTGGATCCACCGCACAGGTGCCGGTTGTGCCGACGGTCGCACAGACCCAGATCGGGACGGCTCCCGCCTCGCGATCCGAGCGAATGGCCGCCGCGAGTGCCTCGGGACGCATGCGAAACTGCTCGTCGACCGGAATCTGCCGGACCTGCCGGTCATCGTCCGGACCCGTCGCCAGACCGGCGATCATGGCCGCCTTCACGGCAGAGGAGTGGGTCTGCTCGGAGGCATACACGCGAAGCTTGGCGAGCGGCACGTCATGCCGTGAGCGGGCCGCGAGCATGGACACGAGGGTGGCCTCGCTGGCCGTGCCCTGGATCACGCCCCCCCCCATGCCTCCGGGTGCATCCGACCGGAACGCGGGAGACAAGCCCAGGAGCTGCGCCATCCAGTCGAGGACCCGGGTCTCCAGCTCGGTCATCGCCGGGCTCGTCTGCCAGAGCATTCCCTGCGCGCCAAGCCCCGCGGAGACCAGCTCGCCGAGCACCGAAGGGCCAGAGACATTCGCGGGGAAGTATGCGAAGAAGCCCGGATGCTGCCAGTGTGTCGTGCCCGGGACGATCACGCGCTCTAGGTCGGAGAGGATCGCAGACCAGTCCTCCGGCTCTTCGGGAGCGCTCTCGGGGAGCATGGCGCTGACATCCCCTGGTGCCAGCTCACTCCGCACGGGCAGCGACTCGACACGCTCCCAGTACTCGGCCACCCAGTCCACCAGCTGATGCCCCAGCGCGCGGAAGGTCTCCGCATCCATGTGTCCTGGGCGCTCAGGCAATCGTGTAGCCCCCGTCGACGAAGAAGGTCTGTCCGGTGACGTAGCTCGCCTCGTCGCTGGCCAGGTAGACCGCCAGACCCGCGATCTCGTCCGGGCCTGCCACGCGCCCCAGGGCCGTGCGCTCGGTCACGAGGCGCCGGAGCTTCGGGTCACTGGTGATCGCTGCTGCGAGCCGCGTGTCGACGACGCCGGGCGCGATGGCATTGACGCGGATGCCGCTGCCGCCGAGCTCGATCGCCAGCGTCTTCGTCATGGAGATGAGGGCGGCCTTGGTCATGCCATAGACCCCCTGCCCTGGCGAGGCCTGCTGACCGAGGATCGACGAAAGGTTGATCACGGCCCCAGGCTCACCGGCGGAGAGGAGACGCTCACACACTGCGCGGGCGAGCGCGAAGGGGCCCTTGAGGTTGACCTCGAAGGTCTTGTCCCAAGCGGCCCACGTGGTGCCCAGCATCGGCCCGAAGTAGGGATTCGTTCCTGCGTTGTTCACCAGAACATCGACGCGACCCACATCCGCCTCGATCGCGTCGAGGAGCGCATCAGCCTGGTCGACCTTGCCGACGTGGTACGGCAGGCCCGTGACCTGCCCGGGTGCGAGCGCGCTCAGTCGCGCCACCGCATCGCGCACCCCCTCCTCGCGGCGGGACACCACGACTACACGGGCCCCGGCGGCTGCGCAGGCTCCGGCGATGGCCTCGCCGATCCCTCGGGTACCGCCCGTGACCAGCGCGACGCGCCCCTCCAGCCTGCCCGACATCACTCCCCCTTGGGTGTGAACTTGACGATCGCACGCTCACCGACCTCGAGGAGCCGCGCATCGACCTCAGCTCCAGACCACGAGGCCGTCGGACGGCCCTCGCCGTCGACGCCAGACGAGGCGGGTGGCCCCCAGGCCTGCTCGAGAACGGGCAGCGCAGCCTTGGCGGGCAGCGAGACGTCGAGTGCGACGAGGCTGTCACCCGCGAAGATGAAGGAGTGGCGCACGTCCTCGTACTCGAGCGGAGTACCGCCGAGCACGAGCCGTCCACCCACCTCGCTGTCCATGCGAGGACGGTCCGGGTCGGAGATGGCGTTGTTCGCTAGCCGCACGAGCTTCGGGCCTGCTCCGAAGCGGACGTCCCGGAAGGAGGCTGGCAGGCCGACCGGGCCCTTCACGAAGAAGCCCTCGAGGTCGGTGAAGACGGGCGCCTCGCCGTCAGGCGAGGAGAGATCGACGGTCGCCGGCGTGGGCGTCGACCGTCGTGCCTGCGGACCTCCCCCGCAGGCCAGCATCAGCACGAGAGCCAGGCTCACTTGGCGTCCCCTACCTCGGGCCAGGCGTCGTACTCGGCCCAGCGCGCCTCGCGCCACGCCACCAGCTCCGCGAGGAGCGGGTCGTCGGCCGACTCCTCGAGCGAGGCGCCGTCCGGATCGGCCTGTCGGTCGTAGCAGCCGGTCGTGATGGCCTGACCGCCCGTGGTGCCGAAGTCCTTCTGGCAGACCTTGTCCGCTGTGTAGACCGCCGCATGATTCGCCGTGAAGTACCAGGTCTCGGTGAAGACGGACTCGCGCTCGGTCGCGCTGCTCTCCCCCTTGACCAGCGGCGTCAGGTCTAGACCCGCCAGGCGCTCCTCACCGACCTCGACGCCGGTGAGTCCGAGGACTGTCGGGAGCACGTCTGCGTGATGCGACAGCCCGGTCACGACGTGACCCTTCGCAACTCCAGGCCCCGCGACCACCCAGGGCACCTGGATAGACGAGCGGAACAGCGTGCGCCCGTGCTGGCGACCATGGTGCTTGGGCATCGACAGCCCCTCACCGTGGGCACCGATGACCATGACGATGGTGTTGCTGGGAGTCAGACCTCGCGAGCCGAGGCCATCCACCAACTTCTCCAGCGCATCGTCCGTGCGCTTGAGCATGGCGCGGTAGGGCGCGATGTTGTGCCCCTCACTCTCGAAGGGCTCGAACTCCTCCTTCGGCACCATGAACGGCTTGTGAAGATCGACGAGCGATAGCTGCACGAATGCGGGCCGACCCGTGAGCGCCTCGGGACGTGCATCGACCAGGCGGAAGACCTCGTCGACCGCCTCGTCGGCTGCCAGGCGCGTGCCGGGATTGAAGGCCGCCGGATGGCTGTCGCGCCAAGCATCGAAGCCCTGCGCCATGCCGTAGAGGCGGTTGTTGTTGAAGTTCGCGGTGACTCCTGCGGTGTACCAACCCGCTGCCTGGAGGCGCTCGGCGAGCGTGGTCACGCCCTCCGCCAGCTTGCGCTGGTTGCCCTCGTCTCCAGGCTGGATCATCCCCACTGTCGTGGCGTGCTGACCCGTGGTGAGTGTCACAAGCGCCGGTCGACCCCACGGCCCGGCCGCGATGGTGTCGTCGAAGCGAGCGCCCCCTTCGGCCATCCGGGCCAAGAAGGGCGTGGTCTCCGCCGGCCCACCGTAGACCGACAGCTGGTCGCGCCGGAAGCTGTCGACCGTCACGAGCACGACATTCGGCGCGCCCTCGGGGGCGTCGGCGCGCTCCACGATCGGGTCGGCGATGTGCGTCAGCTCCGCCGCCTTCATCTTCTTCGGCGCCTTCGCCTTGGCACGTGGCTTGTCCTTGGCTGCCGCTGCAGCCTTCGCCGGCGCTCCAGGCGCCCGCTGCTGCTCCTGCTGACCGAGCACGACCAGCAAGCCAATGAGAGCCATCACTGCACCGAGCACCCCAATGGGGACCAACATCTGCCGGTTCACGGTCCTTCCTCCGCCTCTACGCTCGGCCTCCTACGGCGCCGGAGGCGCCCGCGCCAACCAAGGCTCGTCCAGGAGCGTGCACAGAGGGCTTCCCAGCGGTAGCAGGGGCGCATGGTCCTGCTCTGGCCCGCAGCCCTCGCCGGCCTCGTCGCCGTAGGCGCCACCCTCGCCATCGAGCGGCTCGGTGGGCGCCTCGGCGGTCTACTGGCCACCCTCCCGACGACGGTGGTGCCCGCATCGCTGGGCATCTGGGCACAGACCTCGTCCGTCGGAGACTTCCAAGACGCGATGGCAGGCATCCCCGCGGGGATGCTCCTGAACGCAGGCTTCCTCTGGCTCTGGGGCGTCGTGCCGCCGCGTCTACCCGCCCGCTCCCTTCGCGCACGCCTGACGCTGATGAGCCTCGTCAGCCTCATGTGCTGGCTGGTGGGCGCCCTCGCGCTGGTGGTCGTGCAGGAAGAGCTCGCGGCGTCCGGCCTGCTGTGGTCGGTGGGCGTCGGGCTTGCCGTCTTCACCCCATTGCTCGGTGCACTCGCGACCCTGCACCCCCGACCGGCGCCGAGCGGTAGCAAGCGGGTCGGCCCCGTCACGCTGGCTGCCCGGGGCGTGTTCGCCGCGGTGGCGATCGGCGTAGCCGTCTGGCTCACCGAGGTCGGTGGGCCACTCGCCGCAGCCGTCGCATCGGTCTTTCCCGCGATCTTCCTGACCACCATGATCGCCGTCTGGCTGGCTCAGGGAGAGGCCGTACAGGCTGGCGCCGTCGGGCCGATGATGCTGGGCAGCGGTGCAGTCTCAGCCCACGCACTCCTCGCGGGGCTCGCCATCCCAGCCCTCGGTCCAGCACTCGGCACTCCGCTCGCCTGGCTCGGGGCGGTCTGTCTGGTGACGCTCCCCGGCTTCCTGTGGCTCCAGTGGCGACGAGAGGCGTCCACGTCAGCCTCCTGAGCCCGCCTCGGGCTTCACGATCGCTTCGTCCTTCGTCAGAGACGCGAGGGGATGCTGGCCCTTGAAGACCCACATCATCCACACGTAGGTCGGCACGAGTGGAATCGCCCCGGCCGCCAGGATTCCGAGCATCCACCACTGCACGTTGTCTGGCCCGGCCGCATCGTAGACCGTCAGGTCCGGCGGGATGATGTACGGATACTGCGCCCAGGCCCAGCCCCCGACCACGAGCACGACCTGGATGACGACCAGGGCCCGAGCTGCCGTGTACCGCCGCGCCCAGAGCGTGCCGATGCAGCCGAGCCCCGAGGCACCCACCAGCACCTGGAACGGCAGCGACCAGGACGACCCCCACAGGCCAGACCACACCTGGGGGGCGCCCACCGACGAGAGGCCGAAGGCGACCCAGGCGAGCACGAAGACGGCGGCCGCCGCCCACAGACCACGGACCCGGAAGTCCTCCTGCAGCTCGCGGTCGTGTGCGAGGTCGACAGTGAGGTAGACCGCAGCGAGGTAGGCGAACACCGCGAGGGTGAGCAGCCCCACCGCCCAGGGGAACGGCGCGAGCCACGCCGAGAAGAAGTCTGCCTGCAGCGTCCCGTCGACGTGGCGGATGCGTCCCGACGCGACGGCGCCGACGGTCACTCCGAGGAGAACGGGCGTGACCGTGGAGGCGACCGCGAACAGCAGGCTCCACCGACGCTGAATCTCGTCACGGCGCGAGTCGTAGGTGCGGAAGACGAAGGCCGAGCCACGAAGCACGACGCCGATGAGCATCAGGGCCAGCGGGATGTGCAGCGCCGTGCTGATGGAGGCGAAGGCCACGGGAAAGGCCACGAAGAGCACGACGATGGCAACGATGAGCCACACGTGGTTCGCTTCCCAGATCGGACCGATGCTCAGGGCGATGGCCCGCCGCTGACGCACGGTCCGCTCCGAGAATCCGGCGACGAGATCCCAGACGCCGCCACCGAAGTCCGCCCCGCCGAGCAGGACGTAGGCGATGAGCACCACTCCGACGAGCAGCGCGACCAGAGGCTCAGGCGGCATCGGTCGACTCCTTCACCTCGAGGTGTGGGCTGTGGTCGAACTGGCGTCGGAGGAGTGCGAGCGTGATCACCCCGAGGAAGAGGTAGAGCGCGCTGAAGGTCAAGAACGGAACCACCAGCCCAGGCATCGGACTGACGGCCTCCGAGGTGCGCATGATCCCCTGAATCACCCACGGCTGTCGCCCGACCTCCGTGGCGGTCCAGCCAGCCTCGATTCCAATCATGCCCATCGGCGCGTTGATGACGAGAAGCCACAGAAACCAGCGATCGAGCGGCAGGCGTCGACGCCATCCCCAGAGGGCTCCCCCGAGGACCGCCACTGCACCCATCACGCCGGCCGTTCCCAGCATGATCTGGTAGGCGAGGTGTGTGACCGCCACGGGCGGCCGATCCTCGGGAGGCACATCCTTCAGCCCCATCACCTCGGCGTCGATGTCGCCGTACGCCAGGAAGGACAGCAAGTAGGGCACCTCGATGGCCCAGTGGGTCTCCTCAGCCTCCTCGTCGGGCCAGCCGCCGATGGTGAAGGCCGCTCCTCGTGTCGTCTCCCAGTGAGCCTCCATGGCCGCCAGCTTCACGGGCTGCGTGTGTGCGAGGACCTCCCCGACCGTGTGGCCCGTGAGCGGCTGCAGCAGCGTGAAGACCGCACCGACCGAGAAGGCGATGCCCAGTGCCTTGCGGTGAAAATCATTGGTCGGGTCGCGAAGGAGCATCCACGCATGAATGCCCGCCACCAGCACTCCCGTGGCGAGGAAGGCCGCCACGGTCATGTGGAGCGTCTGGCCGAACCACGCGGGGTTGAACATCGCCGCGAGCGGATCCACCGAGGTGACGTTCCCCGCCTCATCCAGCGTGAAGCCCGTCGGGGTGTTCATCCAAGAGTTGGCAGCGACCACGAAGACGCCCGAGAGCGTACCCGAGAGCCAGACACCCACCCCAGTCAGCCAGTGCACCAGCGGCTTCACCCGGCTCCAGCCGTACAGGTAGACACCGAGGAAGATCGCCTCAAAAAAGAAGGCGAAGCCCTCGAGGCTGAAGGGCATCCCGATGATCGGTCCCGCGTACTCCATGAAGCCGGGCCACAGCAGACCCAGCTCGAACGACAAGACCGTCCCCGAGACCGCTCCGACCGCGAACATCACCGCCGTGCCCTTGGCCCAGCGCTTTGCAAGCACCAGGTAGTGCTCGTCACCCGTCCGCAGGAACAACCCCTCGGCGATGACCATCAGCAGGGGCATGCCGATGCCGATGGTCGCGAAGATCATGTGGAAACCCAGCGACATGGCCATCTGGCTTCGAGCTGCCAGCAGGTCGGTCATGGTCGTCCTCCAGCGCCTCTAGTCTGCGTCCCACATGCTCCAGCGGGAACGCTCCCTTTGCTGCGCAGCACTCGGCTGCTCCAACCGCTCTCAAGCATCCCCGGCGCTCACCGGTTACCCGCCGCGCCCACCCGATAACTGTCCGGTACCGCCGGAGTGGTGGTCTACCCTCGTGATTGGAGCCTCTCATGGGTGATCTCGTCCTCGCCATCGACCAGGGCACCACGGGCACCACAGCCCTGCTGGTGGACCAGAGCATCCGGGTCGTCGCGGCCCATAATGTCGAGTTTCCCAACCACTACCCGGAGCCTGGCCACGTCGAGCACGACGTTCGCGAGATCTGGCAGTCCGTCGGAGCCGCCGTGGGCGGTGCACTCGCCAAGGCAGAGGCCTCGGCGGATCGGATCCGCGCCATCGGCATCACCAACCAGCGGGAGACCTCGCTGTTCTGGGACCGCTCCACCGGACAGCCCATTCATCGGGCGCTGGTCTGGCAGGATCGCCGTACCGCCGACTACTGCGCCGTCCTGGCCGAGGCGGGTCTCGAAGACCTGTTCAAGCAGCGCACAGGGCTCGTCCTCGACCCCTACTTCTCGGGCACCAAGGCCAAGTGGCTCCTCGACAACGTCGACGGCGCCCGACAACGCGCACGCGCCGGTGAGCTCGCCTTCGGCACGATCGACACCTGGCTGTGCAGCCGACTGACAGGAGCCCACGTCACCGACCCATCCAATGCCTCGCGCACGCTGATGTACGACCTGCACGACGGCGACTGGAACGATCAGCTGCTCGAGATCCTCGACGTTCCTCGAGCAGCCTTGCCCGAGATCGCTCCATCGTCGCAGGTCTACGGCCACACGCGCGACGTGGGCTTCCTGCCTGACGGCATTCCCGTCGCGGGGATGATCGGCGATCAGCAGGCCGCGCTCTTCGGCCAGGCCTGCTTCGACTCGGGCATGGCGAAGTGCACCTACGGCACGGGGGCGTTCATCCTCATGCACACGGGCCAGACCATCACGCCCTCCGAGCACGGAATGCTCACGACCGTCGCCTGGCGGCTCGGCGACACCACGGAGTTCGCGCTCGAGGGCAGCGCCTTCATCGCCGGCGCGGCCGTGCAGTGGCTGCGCGACGGTCTCGGGATCGTCACCTCCGCCGCCGAGATCGAGGCGCTCGCAGCCTCGGTTCCCGACAGCAACGGCGTCACCTTCGTGCCCGCCCTCGCCGGCCTCGGGGCTCCGCACTGGCGGCCTGACGCCCGTGGCCTGCTCACCGGCATCACCGGAGGAACGACGCGCGCGCACATCGCACGGGCCACCCTCGATGGCATTGCGCTGCAGATCGACGACATCCTGAGTGCCATGGCCAACGACCTCGGGCGTCCCCTCGCCGAGGTGCGCGTCGACGGCGGTGCCGCGAGAAACAACCTGCTCATGCAGCGGCAGGCCGATCTGCTCGGCGTGCCCTGTGTGCGCCCCGAGGTCCTCGAGACCACGGGCCTCGGCAGCGCCCTGATGGCAGGACTGGCCACCGACTTCTGGACGGATCTCGGCGACATTCGCAGCTCGTGGACCGAGCAGCGGCGGTTCACGCCATCCGGCGACGACGACGAGCTAGCCGCGACCCGCGCGCGCTGGGCCAGCGCCGTGGCCAAGGCCTGATCTGTCGCTAGTCGGCGCGGCCCAGGCCCATAGGCCAGTCTTCTGGCTTCGCAAGCGACGCAGACCACATGCGGTGAAAATGGTGCACGCCCTGCTCGTGGGAGGGCGAGTACCTGCCTCGCGTGTAGAGCGGGCTCCCGATGCCCCTCGCTACCCGGTCGATCACCGCTTGGTCTTCCTCTTCGACCTTGTCGAGACCCGCGCCAGCCCCCCTCCCCCGGAGCTCGGGGGCACAGACCCACGTCTCGTAGCGAATGGAGCACGAGGTCGGTCCCGTCGGAACCACCTGGTTCAGGCTGATTCCCCACGGGTAGAGATTCACCATCGTCGTCGGGAAGAACCAGAGGTAGATCGCAGCGATACGCCGGCCATGGTGGGGATGTGAAGCGGGGAGGGAGAACGCCAGCTCGTCCGTACGCGCCTCACCAAGCTGCACCACACAGCCCGGATGCTGTGTCGTCTCGTAGGCGCCGGGCTCAAGAGCCGCGTGAAGCCCAGGATGGACAAACGGGATGTGCAGACCCTCGAGGTAGTTCTCGACGTACTGCGCCCAGGACGCGCTGCAGGTCCATGTGACATCCCCGTCCGGGTCTCGGGTGAAGGAGGCCTCCGCCCAGGGCCAGAGCCGTCGAGCCGGAGCCGTCAGCTCCGCGAATGAGGCAGCCGGGCGAATGGAGGCGAAGGTCAGGGGACCGAGATGCTCGAGCGGGACGGCTGCCAGCGAGTCCTGCGGCCGGGGAAAGTCCTTCGCACCCTCGAAGTGAGGCATGCGCCGAAAGCGACCATCCAGGCGAAAGGTACGTCCATGGTAGGGGCAGCGGATGGAGCGCCCCACGCAGGGACTGTCCACCAGAATCGCTCCGCGATGGGTACAGACGTTCGAGAGCGCGCGCGTCGTGTCACCCTCACGGGTGAGCACCAGTGGAACACCCGCCACACGAGTGGGCCGCTGCCCGCCCGAGATCTCGGGGAGATGAGCCCCCGGCACGGGCTGCCAGGTCGTCGGCATGACCTCTCGGACGAAGTGTGCATGAGCCACGGCGTCCGAGTAGGCCGAGCCTGGAGGCGTCTCGGCTCTGGTGATGTCTGTGTCGATCGTCCACATCGTGGCTCTCATTCCTCCGAGAGCCGAAACTCGACTCGTCGATTCACAGCGCGTCCGTCGTCCGCTTCGTTGGCAACGAGCGGCTCGAGCGCACCGTATCCGACGGCTCGCAGCGTCTCCCGTGGGACCCCTCGCTCGATGAGCGCATCGACGACAGCCTCAGCCCGCCGCTGCGAGAGAGAAAGGTTGTAGGCCAGATCACCCACACTATCGGTGTGTCCAGCGACCTCGAGCCGGGTGACGCTCGGACGCGACAAGAGAAGGGCTGCGACGGCATCGAGCTGCGCTGCGGCCTCGGCACGGAGGGTTGCCCGGTCGAAGTCGAACTGGATGGGCTCCTCGAGCACGACGGCTGACTCCTCCATCGCAGCGATACGCTCCGTCAGCTGTATCGCCAGCTCTCCTGTGCCCCCCGATTCCACGGTGATGCTCGCGCGTGCTGGCCCATACAGCGCGCTGGCAGCCACGACCGTCCACTCGCCAGGCCTGAGCTCGATGATTGCCGTCTCACCGGCATCCACGGCGGTGCCCGGATGATCCATCGGCCCCGAGAAGACGAGCTCCGCCGCTGCGGGGCGCCCCGTAGGGTCGAGCACCTCGACCGCCACCTCACCGGGGATCGCATCGAGCTGGATGATGCGCTCGTGAGGCCCCGGACCCAGCTCCACGATGATTGGTGGCACATCATGAAAGCCCTCGGCCCGCACCTCGAGGTCCTGGCGCCCAACAGGAAGCTCGTCGAGCAACACGACGCCGCCCTCGCCCGTTCGCCCGCCGCCCGAGGACAGTCGAACATCGGCATCGATCACGGGTCTCCCATCCCGGGATTCCACCCGCACGAGCAAGGTGGCCACCTCCTCCGAGGTGTCGTCCATGAGCACCTCGATCTCCTGAAGGACCCCTTCCTGCGGAATCACGTCGAACGTGCTCTGCGCCAGCCCCGTCGAGGGACTCGAGGCCACGACCTGCCACCGCCCTGCGCCGAGTGTGAGCACGTGCTCGCCCCTGCCATCGACTCGCGCCGGAGGAACACGGCCACCTCCGAAGACGCGCACGAGCGCGTCATCGACAGGCCCATCCGGCCCCATGACCCGCAGCCGCACAGCTCCGGGTGCCCAGTCCATGGCGACGTCGACCTCCGAGCGCCCCTCCATCAGCTGCAGCGAACGCTCGACGGTCTGTAGCAGGGGCGCCCAGACCTCGAGCTCTCGCAGCCCGACCGCGAGGCCACGAACCTCCACGACTCCCACGTTCGTCGTCGCACCCAAGAAGGAGCCATCGAGACGCAGCTCCGCAGCGTCGACGGGCAGCTCATCCGGATCCGTGACGGTCAGCGCAAGCTCCGCGAGCCCGTCGTCATCGCCCGCGATGAGCACGTCGACCGAGTAGAGCCTCCGCTCCGCGGCGCGGACGGCCAGCCGCGAGACCGCTAGGCCAGTGGATGGAGACGACGTGGTCAGCGTCCAGTCACCCTCTGGAAGCTGCAGGAAGCTCTGCCCCGTCGGCCCCACGGGGTGCGGCGGAAGCGACGACGGGCCGGAGAAGCGGACCGTGGCGTCGGGCACGCTGGACTGGTCGCTTCGAACCCGAACTCGCGTGACACCCGGCATCCAGTCTAGGGGAAGGACCTTCTCGTTGTGGCCCTCCACCAAGACGAGCTCCAGAGGCGCCTCCGCCTCGCGCCATGGGGCACGCGCATCGAGTGAGCGGGTGCCAGGCGACAGCCCCGAGAGCACCACGGTGCCACCCGTCGAGGTGGCTCCCACGGACACCCCGTCGAGGAGCACCTCTGCTCCCTCGACCGCCCGCCCGCCGGAGTCAATCACGATGACCTCGAGTACGGCGTCTCCCTGCTCCTCGGGCGCCAGCACGACCGAGACCTCGATCAGCTCGCGGGAGTCCTCCGCGATGACGACCTCACGCTCCTGCACCCCGAAGGTGGGGGACGCAACCAAGAGCGTCCAGCGACCCGGACCGAGGACCTGCACACGCTCGCCGGACTGACCAAGAGGCATCGGCGCGAGGCGACTCGGCCCGAAGAAGCGAAGGACCGCATCCGACACAGGAGTACCGCTCGCCTGGGCAACACTCACTCGGACAGATCCCGGCAGTCGGGACAGCTCCACGCTGAGCTGCGACTGGCCGACCAGGGAGACCCCCTCTCGGATCACCGGGACGAAGCCATCGGCCCGAACCTCGAGGCGGTGCTCGCCCGACGACAGCCCGGCCGCGAGCAGAGCACCATCGGCGCCGGTCGTCCCCACCGGCAGACCGTCGACGAGCACCTGCGCCCCCACGACGAGCTCTCCGCCCACCTCCGTGACCAGAGGCACGATGGCGCCGTCCCCCTCGGCGTCGAGCAGCACCACTTGCGTTGCGGTCGACTCCCCACCAACGGGGACGAGCACTCGTCGAGCTTGCTCGCCATACCCGTCGGACGTGATCGTGACGTCCCACAGGCCAGGCAGCAGCCTCAGCTCCTCGAGCGGGCCCTCCACAGCCTCCGAGACACCAGGCACGTCCACAGGAACAGCACGGACGGTGACGCGCGCGGCCCCACCCTGCTGCGTGACGACCGACATCGGGAGTGCGACCGGTAGGGTCTGCAAGACCAGTGGCTGCAGGGCTGCACTGGCCTCCATGAGCTCCATGGGCCTGCGCCCGGGTGCCGTCAGGGTCACGCCCTGATCCCAAGCCAGCTCCGTCGCCTCGAAGGAGCCATCGGCGGCCGTGACCCCAACCTCTTCTCCCCCTTGGAGGACACGAACCCCGGGGATGGGCACACCGCTCTCGTCGACGACCCTGAGCCGGACACTCTCCTCTGGACCGGTCTCGAGCGCAGAGGCCGGACGCCTCGAGCGGAGCCCTGCTCCCAGGAGGAACCGGCTGTTGGCGGCTCCCAGCCCCTCAGTCACGCCGCGTCCCCCGGCAGCGCGCACCCAGCCTCGGTCGGACCAGGCTGTCGAGAGCGTGAGGAGCGCCTCTGTCGGCGCACCGACCGCGCCGGGCTCCATGCCGAGCGACGGGTCGACGACAGGAAGCGCCGCCCGAGAGAGCGCAAGCGCAGAGCGGACTTCGACCCCCACTCCGAGTGGTCCGAGTCGTCCCGAGACCGCACCGCCGACTTGGAGCTCAGGACCACCGACCTGCTGCTGCAGGAACTCCTGGACGGGCCCCAGCTCCACACCGACCTGAGCCGCCGCCCGAACAGGCCCGGCCCCGTAGCCGACCGCGGCCCCGATGCCACCACGAGCGACCCCATCACCGAGCAGCCGCTCGACAGGCCCAGTCGGTACATCGACCCACGGCACCAGATCGACCCCGAGGCCACGAGCGTCCGCGTCGGGCACGACTATGGAGACAGGAGCCCACAGGTGCACGTCACCGAGGGCTGGTCCCCCTGCACTCGTGGAGCCCGACGTGCTGACGAACAGGGGAGCGGTCAGCCCGAGGTGCAGGCGCTGCTGCAGCGTGAGCCGACCCGAGACGTTGAGGCCCAGAGCACCCGCGAGAGCCTCGTCCGGCACGAGCTGCCCTGAGCGGTCGATCCCGTAGGTCACGACCGGCGAGTCCACCAGCTCGAGCAGAGCACCAACGGCCCAGCTCCCCGCTCGGTCGCCTGTCGGCGCCAAGATGGTCGTCGGGAGGTCCGCGCTGCCCATCGGGGGAGGCACGGCGCCATGACCATCAAACCCCTGGGCGTAGCTCGTCCCGCACCACATGGAGGCGACGAAGACGGACGCAGCGAGCCGAGGAGCGAAGACGAGCACGCGGCAGACTACCCCATCTCCCGGCAGCGGATAAGGGGCTGGCGGGAAGGGACGGCAGTTTGTACGAGTCGGGCGACCAGATCGACATCTGGGTCGTCGAGCGGGCGCTCGGCGCCGGCGGCATGGCTTCGGTCTACCGATGCCACAACAAGGACGCGCCTCGTATCTGCGCGGCCATCAAGGTCCTCGACTCCATGCTGTCGCGGGACGACCGCTTGCGGAAGCGGTTCATCAACGAGGCTGTCATTCTGTACGACCTCGACCATCCCAACATCGTGCGGGTGAAGAACATCCGCACCAACACCATCCCCCCCTTCTTGGAGATGGAGTTCGTCAGCGGCGAGTCGCTGGACGACCGCCTCCGACGTGGCGCCCTGCCACTGCGCGAGGCCCTGGACGTGATGCGACAGAGCACAGATGCGCTGAAGTACCTTCACGCGCGCGGCGTCTGTCATCGAGACATCAAGCCGGCCAACATCCTGGTTCGCTCTGACGGCACCTTGAAGCTGGTCGACTTTGGGCTCGCCATCGAGGTGGACCGCACCCGCATCACCGAGCAAGGGGTGTCCTTCGGCACCGTCAGCTACGCGCCCCCCGAGTGGGTATCGCCCGAGCGACTGATGCCTCGCTCGTGGGACATCTATGCACTGGGCGTCGTGTTCTGGGAGTGCCTGACGGGCCAGGTTGCGTTCCCCGTCAGTGGGCAAGGCAGCAGCAAGCAGCAGGCGATGCAGGTGATGGTTCAGAAGCAGAACCATCCTTCCCTCGACCCTGGACCGACCTTCAACGACGACATCCGCGCCCTGATTCGAGAGATGACGGCGAGCTCACCCGAGGACCGCCTGAGTGACGCGGCGGCGCTCGCCGAGCGCGTTCACACGCTCGTGCCCGTGATGCGTCCGGACGCGCCCGTCGAGAGCCCGCACGCGACGAGCACACCCGCCCCCCCGATACCGGCTCAGACCTGGGGAGACAGCGTCTCCCACGTCGCGCATCCGCCGACCATCGCCGAGCCCTACGTTCCCGAGGATGCCGAGCCCGCCCAGCCCTCCGAGCGGCGCAGTCCGCTCGTCGCAGTCGGCATCCTGCTCGGCGTCTTGCTCGTGCTCGCGGCCACAGGCATCGGCATGACGCAGCTCGGACCATCGACGTCAGCGGTGACCGTCTACCTGACGGGGGCTCCGGCCGGCTCACAGGCGCATGTTCGCCTGGACGGCCGCGAGCCCGACAGCCTGGATGGCTTC
>PKDJ01000148.1 GCA_002862545.1 Pseudomonadota bacterium | reverse complement strand
GGTGAGCACGATGCGCTCTACCCGCTCACCGGCGGCTCGCCGGTCCTCCAGGTGCTCCGCGAGGCGGGTCTGCTCATCGTCCCAAGGTGACGCTGGGTCGATCACCGTGAGGAGCCCATCCCCAACCACGTAGGTGTTGGTGTGCGTCGCAGGCGGCACCGTGGGTGTGCGGACCGGCACCACCTCGATCCCCGGGGTGGCGACCGTCGACATCAGCCAGCCAGGCGGGTGAGCGTCCACACGATCAACAGCACCACCATCAACACGACGAGCCACGGAGCGACGGAGCGAATGGGGAACGCATCCTGAGGCGTCGAGGGCGCCAGAGGCTCGACGCCCGGAGAGTCATCGCCCGACACCATCGGACCATCCTCCGGCAGAGCGGCCGAGAACGATCCTAGCGCAGGCTCATCGCCGACCGAGGGGGGCGGCGCGTCTTCGACGATCCAGTTGCTGCTCATCGGGTCGGACGCTGGCGGCTCCTCGACTCCCGTGGCGCCGGAGCCTCCGGTTGGGATCGCCGTGCCTAGGGTGCCGCCCTCCTCGGGGTCGGTCTCTTCGAAGACGACGGCTGCAGCGAGAGGCCCCGCCGAGCCGAAGCCCGACTCCGGGCTGGCCTGAAGAGGCGCGTCGAGGTCGTCGTCAGGATGCGGAGGGACGGTCGGCGGATCCATGGGATCACGCCCCGGCCGGCCCGCGAGAGCTGACCCAAAATCGGAGGGAAGGCTGGGATCCGACGGAGACGTCACGCGAGCCCCAAGTCCGGCGCCCTCGACGAACGAGGCGGCGTCGGACTCAGCGGCGGACGCTGATGCACTGGAAGGCTCGCTCTCGCCGCTGCCCTCGCCGCGATTCGGCCTGACCGGTGGCGGCCCCTCCTTGACCAACGCGGCATCGATGCCGACCCGCGCGACGGGGATGTCGTCGGAGTCGGCTGCAGGCGCGATGATGTCGAACAACTCGGCGGGCAAGTCGCCCCCCCCTTGGAGCGACGGCAGCGCAGCCTCGGACTCCAGATCGGCCTCGACCAGCGAGGGTGGGTCAGCGTCAGGAGACTCGTTGGCCCTCTCGACCGGACGTACGGTCGCGATCTCGGTCTCCTCAGCCTCTCCAGCCTCACTGGCAGGTGCCGAGGGCTCTGGCGCTTCAGCCTCCTGCTCATCCAGGATGGGGGCGGGCACACCGGCGTCCGTTGCCGGCTCGACCTCCATGGGTGCGGCCTGAAGCTCACCTGCGAGGATCCCCCCGAGCTCTCGCCGGCCAGACGCACTGCCTGCCTTTCGGGAGAGGGCGAGGAGTTCTTGTCTCACTGGATGGAGGCTGGCGAAGCGATTCTGCGGATGCGGATCGAGCATGCGACGCAGCAAGCGACCGAGTGCCGGCCACTGCCGCTCCACCGGCGCTACCATGGACTCCGGATCGCCGCGCAGAGCGTCCGCCGCGGGGTCTTCTCCACGCCAAGGTGGATGGCCCGTGATCAGAGACGCAATCATGGCCCCGAGTGCCCACTGGTCCGCCGCCATTCCGAGGGCCGCACCGCGAGCGCGCTCGGGTGGGCACCAGCGCTCCTGCGACTCTTCACTCGGGCTCCCAAAGCCCCAGATCCAGAGCCGGCCCTCGGTGCTCAGCCACACCACCTCTGGCGACACGTGCCCGTGGAATGCCCCGCGATGGTGCACACGCTGCAGGGACTCAGCGAGGTCGACGACGATGTCGAGCAGCGTTGCTGGCGTCATGGGAATGGAGCCGCTTCTCCGACCCTCGAGCGCCCGGGACAGCGACACCCCGGCCACGGAGGCCACCGCCATCGCGCCGGAGCCCTCGTAGAAGGCCACCGCCTTCGGAATGCGCGGGTCATCGATTGCGCTGAGACGCTCGTGGTTGCGCTGCAGTGCGGCGCGCGCCTCGACGGATGCATCCGGCGGCAGCATACGCAGCAGGACCTCGTTGGGCTGCCGACGCGTCATGCCGGCGCGACGCGCGCGAAACCACTCCCCAGGCTCGGGCACCCGGACCCGCTCTACGATTTCGAAGGGCCCCACCCTGAGCCCGAGCATCGACATCCAGACCTCGGTATTTTGCGGCGTTGAGCCGCGATCCGCGCGTCGATCGTAACACGAGCGGCGCGCAATCACTGCCCGCCCTCCTCCTCCGCGGTACCCGCCAGGATCGTCGCCCACAGGCGTCGCCCGACCCGCTCACGCTGCTCGGGGTTGTCGACGTCGATTCGCGGCACCGATACTACAGGAATATTCAGCATTTCTCGGAGATCGTCGAGATTGGTGGACGTGGAGACATCCTCGGGGTCTGGCGGGCCCGCAACGAGGGCCACGGTCACCACCTTCAGCCCATCGCGCTGCACGGCGTCGACGGTGAGCAGGGTGTGGTTGAGGCAGCCCAGTCGATCCGCTGCCACGACGACCACCGGCGCACCATGCCAGCGCGCGAGGTCCGCGACCCAGACCCAGGGGGAATCGGAGACGGGGACCTTCCATCCCCCGACCCCCTCGACCAGGACTGGATCCCCACGCAGGCCCCTCACCCAGGCCTCGAGACGCTCGACCTCGACCGGCCGTCCCTCCAGGCGTGCGGCGCGATGGGGCGACACGGGAGTACGAAAGGTCTGAGCCACGAGTGGTGGATGGCCCGCAGCATCTGCGAGCAGGCTCGCATCCTCTCCAGCCTCTCCCTCGGGGACCCCACTTGCCACCGGCTTGGCTGCCACCACGCGACGGCCGTCCGCTCGCGCCGCCTGGGCAAGGCAGGCGGTGACCACAGACTTGCCGACCTCGGTGTCGTTGCCAGTGACGAACAGGTCCATCTCTCCTCCCCCGCCCCCCTACCCTGATGACCTCACGCGAGCGTCGTGGTACCGAGTCTCGTGGGAGGAGCGCTGCACCACACCGTCCTCATGACCGTCGCACTGCTCGGCTGCACGCCCGAGGGCGAGAGGCCTGCGACTACCGAAGACACCGCCCGTCCGACGGCCAGCGCCCCGACCTGGCACCAAGACGTGGCGCCGATCATCGGCTCCAGCTGCCTCGCCTGTCATGCCACGGACTCCCTCGCCGGCGCCGTCGACCTGTCGACCGGCGAGAGTGCTGCCACCTGGGCCCCACTGATCGCACAGCGCACGTCAGAGCGGACGATGCCGCCGTTCTACGCCGCCGAGACGGACTCCTGCCAGCCACGCTTCAGCTGGAGCCATGACCCACGGCTCTCGGAAGAAGCCCTGTCGACCCTCTCTGAATGGGCAGCCGCCGGCGCACCCCTCGGAGACGCGACGACCGCCGCACCCGTGCCGCCCCCCGTCGATACCCACCTCGAGCGCTACGACCTCGAGTTGACCCCCTCCGCGGCCTACCCCGCGGAGCTCGGCGACTACCAGATCTGCTTCCCACTCGAGATCCCGATCACAGAGCCCACCTGGATCAAGGGAATCGAGGTACTGCCTGGCGACAATGCCGTCGTGCACCATGTTCAGGTCCGGCTCGACACCGAAGGCATCAGCCTCGAGCGCGCCGAGGGCGAGCCGTACTACCGCTGCGATGGCGCCCTCGATGGCGACGAGATTGGCGGCTACCTGCCTGGCGCGCCGCCCGTCGTCTTCCCCGACGGGGTCGCGATGCCCGTGGAGCCCGGCGCCGTGGTCGCGATGCAGATCCACTACCACGTGATCGACGAGGGTCCCTTCCCCGACCTCACGCGCGTCCGCTTGCAGCTCCAAGACACGCCTCCGCGCCACGTGCCGCGCCTGCTGCGCGTCGGCAACACCCCCGGGATCACGCCTCTAGGCGGAATGGTTCCAGGACCGGGCGGAGACATGGAGTTCGTGATCCCCGCCGGTGCACGCGGGCACGAGGAGTCCTTCCTCGCCCGCTTCGACACTCCTGGCACGTGGGCCGTGTTCCTCTTGGCGAACCACATGCACTACGTCGGCACCGACGCACGCCTGTGGGTAGAGCGCCCCGAGCGCGAGCTTGCAGCGGAGTGTCTTCTGCACACGCCGAACTGGGACTTCGACTGGCAGCAGCTCTACACCGTCGACACGACGGACGGACGCGCCCCACTGCTGCGCGCCGGGGATCTGATCCGGCTGACGTGCACCTACGACAACAGCCCTGCCAATGACCGGTGGATGGAGCAACTCGCCACGGAGGGCATCGACGAGCTGTACGATGTCCGCCTGGGTGAGACCGCGCTCAACGAGATGTGCTCCGCCCTGATCGGTGTCTACGACCTCGGAGAGGTCACGACAGAGGGGTCCTGATGGAGTTCGTGCTGGTTCGACACGGTCAGCCCGCTTGGTTTCCAGACGGCACGGGTGAAGACCGACCCAGCCTGACTCCCCTCGGCCAGGAACAGGCTCGACGGGTCGCTGCGACGCTCCAGCACGAGCGCATCGACGCGCTGTGGTGCAGCCCGCTTCGCCGTGCTCGGGAGACCGCTGCTCCGCTTGCGGATGCGCTCGGCATGGAGCCACACGTGCAGGACTTCCTCGAGGAGGTCCACTCGCTGCCGCTCACAGGCAAGACGGCCGAGGAGGTCCGCGAGTACTACCGCCTCGCAACCCGTCGTCCGGTGTCCGATTGGTGGGCTGGCTACGCGGGCACGGAGCCGCTGGACGGCTTCATCACACGGGTCGAGACGGGTCTGGAGCTCGCCATGAGCCAGCTGGGCGCGACCTCGAGACTCGACGCACACGAGCGCATCTGGCACGGGCTCGACCGCGAAGCGCGTGTCGTGCTGGTGGGCCACGCGGGAAGCCTCGGTGCCGTCCTCACCTACCTGCTCGGCCTCCGACAAGCCCCGTGGCCATGGCGACGGTTCGGCCTCTCACACGCAGGAGTCGCCCGAGTGAAGAGCTTCAGCGCAGCAGGTGCGCGCACCTTTGGCCTGAAGAGCTTTGACGATCAGACCCACCTCGGCCCCGAGCAGCGCTCCCGCTGACAGCCGCCTCAGGTGCGCGTCATGATCACCGTGCGAATCAGCCACTCGACCATCCACGCCGGCAGCCAGCGAGTGGCCCGCAGCGGCCAAGAGAGCGGAGCAGGGAACTCGATCACCCGCCTTCGTCGCTCCAGCCCTCTCACGATGTGCCGCGCCGCGCGGTCGACCTCCCACATGAAGGGCATGTCGAAGTCGTTGGTGTCGGTGAGGGGGGTTCGCACGAAGCCGGGGTTGATGACGGTGACCGCCACTCCCCGATGGCGCAGCTCCGCACTCATGGACTGCATCATCACCTGCACCGCCGCCTTGCTCGCCGAGTAGACGGACGAGGGCGGCAGTCCTGCGAGGCCAGCGATCGAGGCCATAGCGGCCACGTGTCCGTGCCCACGCGCGATCATCTCGGGCAAGACACACTCGAGGGTGTGCGCGACACCGTCGAAGTTAAGCCGCATGATTCGCGAGGCCTCTCCGGCGTCGAAGGCGTCCGCAGGGGTCAGCCCTCCTCCGCCCGCGTTGGCGATCGCAAGATCGACAGGGCCGAGCTGCGCGGTACACGACGCGATGGCCTGACGCACGCCCTGTCGGTCCGTCACATCGGCGACGGCCAGCGCAGCACGAGCGCCAGCCTCGACCACCGAGGCGGCAACCGCCTCGAGCTTCTCTCGGCGGCGAGCGATCAGGGAGACGTCCCAGCCCCGCCGAGCGAGCTCCAGCGCCAGGGCCGCTCCGATACCCGAAGAAGCCCCCGTGATCAGTGCATGGGGCATCGCTCGTCCGGAGCGGGGAGGCTACGCCTCGAGGCGTGCCTTGGCGTGAGCCATCCGACGCAGTGCGACGCGAGCCGCCTCCGTCGCCAGGTTGGCGTTCGCCAGGTCAGCCTCGGCGGCGGCTAGATCAGCCTTCGCCTTAGCCTTGTCGACCTGCTCGACCGGGATGCACGACTCGGTGAGCACCGTCACCCGATCCGGACCGATCTCGGCGAACCCGGAGTCGAAGACATAGCGCTGCGATCCGGACGCGGTGTACACCGTGGCGATGCCCGGCACGACGAGCGCGAGGAGCTGGTCGTGGTCGGGAAGCACACCCAGCTGGCCCTCGTGAGCGGGGAGCAGCACCTGCTGCGCCTCGCCGGACCAGGCGGCCAGCTGTGGCGTGACGATGTCGACGTGGAGTGAGGTGGCCAAGAGGCCCTCCTACAGCAGGATTCGAGGCTCAGTTCTCTGCGGCGATCTTCTCGGCCTTGGCCCGCGCGGTGTCGATGCCAGCCACCATGTAGAAGGCATCCTCCGGCAGGTCGTCGTGCTTGCCGTCCAGGACCTCGCGGAAGGAACGCACGGTGTCCTCCTTCGAGACCAGCACGCCCGGGAAGCCGGTGAAGACCTCAGCGACGTGGAACGGCTGCGAGAGGAAGCGCTCGATCTTACGCGCACGAGCGACCGTCTGGCGGTCCTCGTCGGACAGCTCGTCCATTCCGAGAATGGCGATGATGTCCTGGAGCTCCTTGTAGCGCTGGAGCACGGCCTGCACGTCACGCGCAGTGTTGTAGTGCTCGTCGCCGAGGATGCCCGGCTCGAGGATACGCGACGTGGAGTCGAGCGGATCGACAGCCGGGTAGATGCCCTTCTCGGAGATCTTCCGGTTGAGGACCGTCGTTGCATCGAGGTGAGCAAACGTGGTCGCGGGCGCCGGGTCGGTGAGGTCGTCTGCAGGGACGTAGACGGCCTGGACCGAGGTGATGGAGCCCTTCGTGGTCGTGGTGATGCGCTCCTGCAGGGTGCCCATCTCCGTCGCGAGCGTCGGCTGGTAGCCGACTGCGGACGGGATTCGGCCGAGGAGTGCGGAGACCTCGGAGCCAGCCTGGGTGAACCGGAAGATGTTGTCGATGAACAGGAGAACGTCCTGGCCCTCGACATCCCGGAAGTACTCGGCGATGGTCAGCGCGGAGAGCGCGACGCGAGCGCGTGCACCGGGCGGCTCGTTCATCTGGCCGTAGACCAGAGCAGCCTTGGACTCCTCAGGCTTGCCCGGGGTGAGGACGCCCGCCTCGGCCATCTCGTGCCAGAGGTCGTTGCCC
Source organism: Pseudomonadota bacterium (assembly GCA_002862545.1). Lineage (GTDB taxonomy): Bacteria > Myxococcota_A > UBA796 > UBA796. The sequence goes on along the minus strand of PKDJ01000148.1, from coordinate 10,771 downwards.
TCACGAGTACGCTCACCGACGCCAGCGAACACGGAGAAACCACCGTGCGCCTTGGCGACGTTGTTGATGAGCTCCTGGATGAGGACCGTCTTGCCGACGCCAGCACCACCGAACAGGCCGATCTTTCCGCCACGCGCGTAGGGGCAGAGCAGGTCGATGACCTTGATGCCGGTGACGAACATCTCGACGGCACCCTGCTGCTCGGTGAACGCAGGCGGGTCGCGGTGAATCGGGCGGGTCTCGTCGGTGCCGATGGGGCCCAACTCGTCGACCGGGTCGCCGGTGACGTTCAGGATGCGGCCGAGCGTGGCACGACCGACCGGCATCTGAATGGGCGAGCCGGTGCTTGCGACCGGCATGCCACGACGGAGGCCATCGGTGGTGTCCATGGCAATGGTCCGCACCGTGTTCTCACCGAGGTGAGAGGCGACCTCGAGGACGAGGTTGCCCTCGCTGTCGTCGATGCTCGGGTTCGTTGCCTTCAGAGCGGACAGGATCTCGGGGATGCTGCCGTCCGGGAACTCCACGTCGACGACGGGGCCGATGACCTGCTTGATCTTGCCGTTGGCGGCGGACATGTGGCTCTCCTGAAGCGGAAGCCCGGCTGCATGGCGGTGCGCCGAGCGAAAATTCGGGGTCGGCGGCTAGCCCTCGAGGGCCTGGGCGCCAGAGACGATCTCGATGAGTTCCTTGGTGATCGCGGCCTGCCGTGCTCGGTTGTAGTCGAGCGTCAGGGAGGCGATCAGGTCGGAGGCGTTGTTCGTGGCGTTATCCATCGCGGTCATCCGGGCGGCGTGCTCGCCAGCCTCGGTCTCGAGGAACGCCTGCAGCACCAGCGTGCGGACATACAGCGGCAGCAGCGTGCCGAGGATGGAGCTCGCATCCGGCTCGTACCGGTAGTCGCCACCAGGCGCCGACGATTCTCCGGCGTCCTCCAGGGCGAGAGGCAAGAGCTTCATGAACGTCGGCACCTGCGTGATCGCGTTCACGAACTCGTTGTAGACCACCCAGACCTCGTCGAACTCCCCATCGACGAAGCCCGTCACGAGTTGGTCGCAGAGGTCGCCGATGATCTCGGCCTTGGGCAGCTTGGCCCAGTCCTCGACGTTGCGGGCCTCAGGCCAGCCCCGCTTGGCGAAGTAGCCCGTGGACTTGCGCCCGAAGGTGACCACGTGCGCCGGCTGGTCGCCCTGCTCAGTGAGCCAAGGCGAGGCCTTGCGGAGCAGGTTGTTGTTGAAGCCGCCACAGAGGCCACGGTCCGACGACAGCACGACGACTGCACGCTTGGTGATGGTCTCGCGCGTCTGGAGCAGCGGCGTGTCGACATCGTCGCCCGCCGCAGCTGCGACCCGTCGGAGCACGCCCTCGAGCTTCTCCTTGTACGGCTTTGCAGCCGTCGCCGCGTCGGTCGCACGCTTGAGCTTCGCGGCCGCGACGAGCTTCATCGCGGACGTGATCTGGCGCGTCTTCTTGACCGACCCGATGCGGGTCTTGATGTCCTTCAGGTTCGGCATGGGCTCGCCTTGGACGGGAAAGCAGGAGGGTAAGGCTCGTCAGTCGAGAGCAGGATCAGGCCGCGTAGGTGGACTTGAAGGCCTCGATCGCAGCGACCAGGCGGCCACGCAGGCCTTCCTTCTTGAGCGTCCCACGGTCGAGGATCTCCTGGAGGAGAGCCGCCTCGTTGGCCACGAAGTGATCCTTGAGCGCAGCGACGAACGCCAGCACGTCCTTCGTCTCGAAGGAGTCGAGGAGGCCCTCGGCACCGGCGAGGAGCGTGATGACCTGCAGCTCGACGTTGATCGGCTTGTACTGCGGCTGCTTCAGGATCTCGGTCAGCTTCTCACCGCGGTTGAGCTGGCGGCGAGTGGCGTCGTCGAGGTCCGAGGCGAACTGCGAGAAGGCAGCCAGCTCACGGTACTGGGCCAGACCCAGTCGCAGGGAGCCCGCGACCTCCTTCATGGCCTTGATCTGGGCCGCAGAGCCAACGCGAGAGACCGACAGACCGACGTTGATGGCCGGACGCTGGCCGGCGTTGAACAGCGCCGTCTCCAGGTAGATCTGGCCGTCGGTGATGGAGATGACGTTCGTCGGAACGTAGGCGGAGACATCGCCGCCCTGCGTCTCGATGATCGGCAGCGCCGTCAGGGAGCCCGCGCCGCGCTCGTCGCTCATCTTGGCCGCGCGCTCGAGGAGCCGGCTGTGGACGTAGAACACGTCGCCCGGGTAGGCCTCGCGACCCGGCGGCCGGCGGAGGAGCAGGGAGAGCTGACGGTAGGCAACGGCGTGCTTGGACAGGTCGTCGTAGATGACGAGGGCGTGCTGCCCGTTGTCGCGGAAGTACTCGCCGATGGTGCAGCCGGTGTAGACCGAGAGGAACTGCAGCGGTGCGGGGCTCGCGGCGGGCGCGGACACGACCGTGGTGTACTCGAGAGCACCGTACTCACGGAGCTTCTCGACGACCTGCGCGACCGTGGACTGCTTCTGGCCGACGGCGACGTAGATGCAGTGCATCTTCCGCTTCGGGTCGTCCTTGAGCACGCGCTGGGCGATGATCGTGTCGATGGCCACAGCGGTCTTGCCGGTCTGGCGGTCACCGATGATCAGCTCGCGCTGACCACGACCGATGGGCGTCATGGCGTCGATGGAGGTGAGGCCCGTCTGGACCGGCTCGTGAACCGACTTACGCGGGATGATGCCCGGCGCCTTCTGCTCGACGACGCGCCGCTCGACCGCCTCAATCGGGCCGAGGCCATCGATCGGGTTGCCGAGAGCGTCGACGACGCGGCCCATCATCGCGGGGCCCACACCGATGTCGACGATGCGACCGGTGCGCTTGACCTCGTCGCCCTCGTGGATGTTGGCGTCGCTGCCGAAGATGGCGGCGCCGACGCTGTCTTCCTCAAGGTTGAGGACCATGCCCATGACGCTGCCAGGGAACTCGATGAGCTCGCCTGCCAGTGCGTTCTCCAGCCCGTAGATGCGGGCGATGCCGTCACCGACCGACAGGATGGTGCCCGTCTCGGTGACCGACACCCGGGACTCGTAGTTCTTGATCTGCTGCTTGAGGATCTTGCTGATCTCGTCGGCGCGGATGTCCATGAGACGGGCTCCTCGGGGGAGGTAGGTGTGTGCGTGTCAGCCGGGGCGGCAGCGTCCGGCGGACCGGTTCGGTTTCGATGGCTCGACGGGACTTAGGCCTCGGCGACCAGCGGCGATGCGATGAGAGCCTGCTTGAGTGACTGCAGGCGAGTGCGAAGAGACGAGTCGTAGACCTTGCCGTCGACGCGGGCGACGAGGCCGGCGATGAGCTCGGGAACGACCTGCGTGCGCAGGATCACGTCCTTGCCGGTGGCCCGTGCGAGCGCGGCCTGGACCTCGGCCTGAACTTGAGGGGTCATGGGCTCCGCCGTCTCGACCGTGACGCGAATGCGACCCGCCTTGGCGTCTGCCAGCTCACCAAAGGCCTCGGCGATCTCCTCGGCGAGACCGAGACGGCCCTTGTCGTTGACGAGGCGAAGGAAGTTGGCGGTGGTGCCGTGCGCCTCCAGCTTGGGCAGCAGGTCGTCGAGGACGGCTCGGCGCTCCTCGACACTGAAGCCCGGGTTGGAGAACGCGGCCTTGAGCAGGCCATCGTGCGCCTCGACGAGGTCGGCGAAGCCGCCAAGGTCGCGACCGACCTGCTCGATGATCCCGAGCTCGTCGGCGACCTCGATCATGGCCACGGCGTAGCGCTGTGCGACGGAGTTCTCAGGCATCGGCGTTCACCTGCTTGTCAGCGAGGGACTCGAGGAACTGGCGCGCCAGCTCCTGCTGGTCGCTGCGGTCGACGTTGGCGCGCAGCGTGGTCTCGGCGAGCTGGACCGCGAGCTCCACAGCCTCACGCCGCAGCTCGTTGCGTGCCCGAGACACCTCATCGCGGATGTTCCGCTCGGCGGTGGCGCCGATTCGCTCGGCCTCGGAGTGGGCGCGCGCGACGAGCTTGGCGTGCTCCGTGGCAGCCTGCTCCTTCGCCTTGCGCTCGATGTCGGCGACCTCCTGCTCGACCTTCGCCAGGCGCTCGACGATCTCGGCGTGCGCACTCTCGGCTGCATCGCGAGCGGCCTTCGTGTCTTCCAGCTCCTTGCGGATGCCGAGAGCGCGGCTGCGCACGAAGTCGGAGGCCGGGCGCCGTGCGGCCCAGCCGATCACGCCGAAGAGGAGCAGCAGGTTGATGAAGTGGAACAGCAGCCCGAGAGCCACGTAGGTCTCGCCCGAGTCGGAATCGAGCCAGTTGGGCGTGCCGTCGTGGTCGTCGTCGTGCGTGTAGTAGTGGTGGTGCTCGCCGCCATGATCGCCACTGTGATCATCGCCGTGAGCCTCGTCACCGTGGGCGGCGTCGCCATGGTCGCCACCGTGATGCTCCTCGGTGGCGTGCCCCTCGGGCGCGGCGAAGGCCGGCTGCGAGACGCCGAGGCCAAGGGCGATCAGGGCCGGGGCGAGCGCGCGGATGATGTGGATGTGCCTGCGCATTCGTGGCTCCTAGCTGGCGAGGGGGCGGCCGAGGACCTGGTGGGCGATCTCGGCGGACAGAGTCGCCGCAGTGCCCTTGAGCGTGGCCGCCGCGGACGCGCTCTCGCTTCCAATCTCCTGGACGGCTGCCTCGACCTTGGCCTCGGCCTCGCGTCGTGCTGCCGCGAGGATCCCCGCCTCTTCGGACTGAGCCTCAGCTCGGGCCTCGGCGCGAATGGCGGACGCTCGCTTGCGGGCCTCGACCAGCTGAACCTCGAGCTGCTCGAGCTTCGCCGTCGTGGCCTTCGCGTAGTCGTCAGCCTCGTGGCGAGCCGTGCTGGCGATCCCCTCACGCTCTTCCATGTAGGCAAAGAGCGGCTTGAAGAAGATGAGGTGCAGAGCGGCCATCGTCACGAGAAACGGCAGCGTCAGCACGAGGGTCGGGATCAGGTCCGGGATGATCTGCATCAGGTCCCCTGGGTCGTGGTGGCGCGAAGCCATCCCTCGGAGGGCGGGCCATTAGCACTTCACCCCCCTCACGCCAACCCGGTGCAACCGACCGTTGCCCAACGGTGGATGAGGAGGGAGGAACGATGCGACGGGACCGTTCAGTCGCTCTGAAGATCCGCGGCGTCGGCGCTGTCAGGTGCGCCCTCGACGGGCGTCGGCTGGAGATCCTCTTCTGTCGTCGACTCGACGGCACGGGCCGAGCGCTCGCGACCTGGCCACTCGAACCCGAGCAGCAGACTTGCTTCCCCAACGGTCCAGGCCGTGACCGAATCGGCGTCGTCGGCCTGAAAGACGGAGCGATGTACACCGACCGCGTACTGCCCCCCGATCACGAAGCCGCCGGGGAAGTGCCAGTCTGTGCCGAAGCCGGCCCTTGCTCCAACTCCTCCCAGCCGGGCACGCTCCGTCCCCGCCAGCTCGTCCGCGTCTGCCTGCTCTTCGTCCGTGTAGCCATTGGACACGTCGCGGGCGCTCGGCACGTCACCGTACAGACCGATCAAGAACCAGGGAATCGGCTTCTTCTCCACGACATCGGTCAGCGCGAGCCTCACGTCCATGGACGGACGAATCACGCCCCAGTGCCTCTGCCGGTACACGTCGTCGACGATCGTGGTGTTCTGCAGCCGCGCGATGCCCAGGCTGCCGAGCACGGCGGTGCGCGGCCCCATCCACGCGCCAGCCGAGAACTGCAGCGCCGGCCTCACGAAGCCATCGAACTCTCCAACCGACAAGCCACTGGTGCGGTTGTCTTCGCTCCAGACGAGATCGCCCCGAGACAGCGGGCGCCACTCGAGCCCTACGGTGGGTGTGGCAGCGGTGGCACCAGCGACGAAGAGGAGCAGAGTGATCATGCTCTGGCGTATCCTCACGCAGCCCGGTGCGCCGGCTCTCGTCGGCTCGGCCCAGGCGTGCCGACGGGCCCAGTGCCTCGTCGGGAGGATACGGGACCGCATGCTCCTCTCAACCCTCTCCGTCGCCGGACTCGCCGGTGCACCCGAGCGCCGCTGGTCCGACCTCGACCGCCTGGCCCTGCTGTCCCCCGATCAAGAGGGCATGGCAGCGTTGGATGCGCTCGCCCTCGTCCGCGCCACCCTCGATGGCTCGCTGCCTGAGGAGCTGCTGGCCGCGCGCGGCCTCCTCGCCGAGGCGGAGCTCGTGCTGGAGGCTGGGCGTCCGGAGCAGATCGGAGGCTTCGACCCTGGAGCTGTCCGCGCTTGGCTCTCGCCCACTGCAGGTCGACGCGTACGCGTCTCGGCGACCTTCGAACTCGACCCTCCGCTGTTCGGTCAGCTGCGTCGGCACGCAGCGAGGGATCCTCGGCTCGCCATGGCCCTCGGTGAGTCGCCCACCCTCACGCTCGACATCGGCTGGCTGTTCACCCGCGACCTCGCCGTGGCGTCTACGACGCTGCATCGCATCCACGTTGGTGGAACCCCCTTCCCGACGACCGGCAAGGACGGCGCCGCCTGGCTCACCGAGATCCTCTCCCAGCTGTCGGCCCGGCTCGGAGAGGCTCGCGTCCACAGCGGCGATCCCGCAGAGCAGCTGCTCGCCGCCATGCTCTCGGACGACCCACAGCAGCGCGCACGCTTCGCACGTGCTGCTGCTGCACTCGAGGCCCCGCCTTTCGAGCTTCCGCCGCTGCGGCTCGTTCAGGCGTCGACAGGCCCAGCCTCCGCGTTTGGCCTGGAGCTTCAGCGCGCCCGCCAGCTCGGTCCACATGCCGAGCGCGCTCTTGAGTGGGTGGTGGCCGTGCACCTTGAGGCTCCCGATGTCCTGATCGTGCCGCACGAGCCCTCGGCCCCCCTCCGAGAATGGCTGGGTCGAGCGACCACGGGTGACGGGGCCTCCCTCGAGCAGGTGATCGCTCTGGGTCGTGCATGAGCGAAGGCTTCGCGGTCTGTGGACGCTGCGGAGGGCGCAAGGCGGACTTCGACCGCGTCTGTCCCCACTGCGGCTTCCGCCCCGAGGGGGACGGGCTCTTGATCGCCTGGCTGCTCTCCACCCGACACCGCGACACCGCGAGCCTGGACGCCGTCTCGGAGCGCATCCGTGGCGGTGAGACCGTCCGACCGTCCGCCAAGATGCTCGCGACGGCGCGGCGCGCTCTCGGACGCTCGTGGGCCAGTGACCCCGGACTCGACACGCGACAGCGCCTCGCTCTGCTGGCGACGTCGCTGCTGGTCACGCCCCTCGTCGGCCTGATGCTGGCTGTCTGGTGGTACGGCACGAAGCCGCGGGCAGCCCTTCAGGCGCTGGCGCTCTCCCTCCCCGCGTCGGTGCTGTTCTTCGCACTGGGGGTCTGGCTCATCCTCACCTGAGGCAGCCGCACGCTCCGGCTCGGCTCACCACTTCGGCCAGAGATGCACGGTGACGACCACGTCGCCATCCGGCGTGTCGAGCTCGGCGCCGAGGGCCGACAGTCCAGCCAGGCTGGCCCGCTGCTGCGCGGGGAGCCACTGTGAGAAGGCCGGGCTGGCCTCGAGCAGCGCGAGTGTCGATTCCACGTCCCACCAGACAACGAGGGGCGGGCCAGCGCGCAGGGCAGCCGCGATGTCGTCGGGCAGCGACGACGCGTAGCCGGGCCCTCCGGCCGCCAGGGCGTCCCGTACGCGCTCACGGTGCCCCGGCGCACCCGCGAACACCACGTGATCGCGGGCGAGCCCGAGACCACCCGGCTTGGCGTACCACCACCGCTGTCCGTCCGGCGTCGTCTCCTCCTTGAGGCCGGCACCACGCCCGACCTGCTCGGCGATCGCCGCCAGGGCTCCTGCTGCGGCTTCTGGGTCCCGCACCCCCGCATAGGCCAGGGCATCCGGCTTGCCGTCGGTGCTGAGGATCGCGCCCGAGAGCTGGCCGTCCAGCGTTCCCAGGAGTTCCTCCGCGTCGACTCCGAAGCGGTCACGCCAGACCACGAGCTCCTTGGCCCAGCCCTCAGCATCCTGAGCTCGCGCATCCGCGAGGCTCTGCTTCAGGTCGACGCCTGCGCGCGCGACGAGCAGGGGCTCGCCGGCGATGACGTCGGCGAGCTCGTCGCCCCCCGGCGCGTAAACGTCCGTCCATGTGGCCTCCGGGCTGTTGGCCACCGCCAGGCGCAGGGTGGAGCGCTCGACGCCCAGCGTGACGGACGCCCCAGCACCCTCCGCCCCGAACGAATCCAACGCGGCAACGCGCTCGTCACGACCCGCCATGGACTCGAGGAGGGTGGGCTCGAGGAAGAGCAGGCCGTGCCACGGGTCGGGCAGGAGCCGGTTGACCGCACCCCATTCTGCGTCGTCGGCCAGCACCGCCTCCGGGCGCAAGATCGTCTCCAGAGCGCCCGGTGGACTCTCGCCTTGCCCCGCACGAACGACCACCAGCCAGTCGTCGTCGAGGGTCCATGCGGAGCCGCCGCTGCGCCAGGCCACCTCACCGAAGACCTCGGTCTGGGACACGATCGCGCCGCGCCGCTCGAGCAGCGCCGCTACCTCCCGCAGCGTCGCATCCCCGTCGCGGACGGGCACCCATGCCGCGATCCGAGAGCTGGCACTCGAGGGCCGCCCCCACGACGCGACCCCGAGGGGCCTGCCGGGATCGAAGCCCCACTCAGAGAAGGTCTGCGGATCGGTGAGGTCGACGCCGAGGCTGCCCTGACCTGCAGCCCGCAGCGCACCCAGTGGGTCGCCCGCCTGCTGCCTGAGCGCAACGAGCGCAGGCAGCGCCTGCACGAAGCCCTTGGCTGCGACGACCCCCGAGACATCGGCAGGGATCCGCTCCGCGAGGACCTGCACGTCGCCGCCTCGCCAGGTGTCGAGCGCAGACAGCGCAACGAAGCCCGCCGCAGCGATCGCGAGCACCGCGACACCCCCTCCGACTACCCACCGCTGGTCCATCGCCCCTCCGCGCACTGCTGGATAGCCCGTCCGGCAAGCTGTCTCCGGAGGTCCCTTGCCCTATGCGCTCGCCATCCACGGTGGCGCCGGCCTGATTCGGCGCGATGCACTGACTCCAGAGCGCGAGGCCGCGTGCAGCGTCGTCCTCCATGCGGCCCTCGATGCAGGCGAGGCCATCCTCGCAGCAGGGGGGCCCTCCCTGGAGGCCGTCCAGGCGGCCGTCCTGGTGCTCGAAGACTCGCCGCTGTTCAACGCAGGCCGAGGCGCCGTGCTCACGGGCGCAGAGACGGTGGAGCACGACGCCGCCGTGATGTGTGGCCGTCGCCGCGCAGCCGGCGCAGTCACGGGCTCCACGCGAATCCGCAATCCAATCCTCGCCGCCCGCCACGTCCTGGAGCACACCCGCCACGTGCTCCTGTGTGGCCCGGGCGCCGACACGCTCGCCTCGGAGGCCGGCCTCGCCATGGTCGAGCCCTCGTGGTTCGTCACTCCGGAGCGTGTGGAGCAGGTACGAAGGGCCGTGAGAGAAGACCGCTTCGGACTCGACCACGACAGCGGAGCTGACGATGCCTACGGAACGGTCGGAGCGGTAGCCTGCGACAGCGCGGGCCACCTGGCCGCAGCGACCTCGACCGGCGGCATGGTCAACCAGCGGCCAGGCCGCGTTGGCGACACCCCGCTCATCGGAGCAGGCACCTGGGCCTGGGACGCGACCTGCGCCGTCTCGGGCACGGGGCACGGCGAGCTGTTCGTGCACCGGCACGTCGGTGCGCGAATCTCCGACTGGATGGACATCGGCGGCCTCGACCTCACGACGGCTTGCGATCGGGTGATCGCCGAGCTTCCAGCGGAGGCCGGCGGGGTGGTCGCGGTGGACCGCCACGGCAACATCGCCATGCCGTTCTCGAGCGCCGGCATGTTCCGAGGTGCGGTGAGCGCGTCGGGCCGGACCGTCGCGATCTGGTGAGTCGCCCTACCGGGCTACGTCCCCCTCCTGCAGGAGCAGACATGCGCTTCCTCCACTCCATGATCCGCGTGCGTGACCTCGACGCGGCACTGCACTTCTTCGTCGACCTCCTCGGGCTCCGGGAGGTGCGGCGCTCCGAGCACGAGAGAGGCCGGTTCACCCTGGTGTTTCTGTCGACGGGCGCGGAGGACGACAACGCGACCATCGAGCTCACCTACAACTGGGACCAAGAAGAGCCCTACACGGGTGGCCGGAACTTCGGGCACCTGGCCTACGCGGTCGACGACATCTACGGCCTCTGTCAGCGGCTCATGGATGGCGGCGTGACCATCGCACGCCCGCCACGGGACGGACGCATGGCCTTCGTCCGCTCTCCGGACGGCATCAGCGTGGAGCTGCTCCAGGCCGGCGGAGCCCTGCCGCCGCAGGAGCCCTGGCTGAGCATGGGCAACAGCGGAAGCTGGTAGCGCTCCCCGGAGGTCGCCTGCCGCTGTTCATCGGCGAGACGCCCCCAGAGCACCCCACTCTTCCTACATGCCCGACAGCAGAGCCGTCTGCTCGGCGCAGCGCCGCAGTCGGCCCTCAGCGCAGCTGATCGAGACCCGCAGGCCCCAGCGCGTCGACGATCCGACGGACCTCTTGGGCGCGCTCCACCGGGCACACGAGCACGGCGTCTCCCACGTGGACCACGGCCAGTCCCGAGACCCCGAGCACGGCCACCAGGCCACCGTCACCGACGAGCACGTTGCCGGACCCGTCCAGCTCGAGCACCGAACCACGGTGGACCGAGCCATCGGCCGTGTGGGGGAGAACGTCGGCGAGGGCAGCCCACTGCCCCACGTCGTTCCAGCCGAAGTCGGCATCGACCACGGCGACCCGCTCAGCGTGCTCACAGATCCCATGGTCGAAGGAGATCGCGGGAAGCGTCGGGTAC
>PKDJ01000244.1 GCA_002862545.1 Pseudomonadota bacterium | reverse complement strand
CACCAGCGGACTCTAGGCAGCACTCGCCATCCATGTGGAGGTCGGCAACCGCAACGCTGCCGCAGTCGTGCTGTCGAACCTCGGCAACCTGCTGGCGCGCCTTGGTCGGCTCGACGAAGCCCGAGAGGCGTACACCGACGCCATCCAGACCCACAGGGAGCTCGGCAACCGTCGGTCAGAGGCCATCTCCAAGGTCAACCTCGGCAACCTCCTCGTGGAGGAGGACGAGGAAGCGCGACGCCTGCTCACCGAGGCCCTCGCGACGTTCCGTCGGGTCGGTGACCGGATGTTCGAGGCGATCGCAGCAGGGAACCTCGGTGACGCATGCCTGCGGGCAGGCCGGCTGAGCGAGGCCGAGGGGCACCTCACGGAGGCCGTGAAGGTGGCGCGGGCGATCAAGGCGGCGGCCGTGGAGGGGGCCTTCCGAGGCTCGCTGGCGATGATCGAGCATGCCCAGGGGCGCGACGACGCCGCGCAGCGGAATCTCGGTGCGGCGGAGAGCTTGCTGCGGAGGGTCCATCAGCCCGAAGAGCTCGGGAAGCTCCTGCTGCGCAAGGGGACGATCGCAGCGGACGCTGGGGATCTCGACACGGCGGGTGCCTGCCTCACCGAGTTGCGGGAGCTCGCAGCCTCGGACGGACAGTCGCAGCTTGCCCGCACGGTGCGCAAGCTCGAGGCTCTGCTCGCACGGACGAGCTGAGGCGGTCGGCAGGCGTCGGTCGCTCAGGCGATCCCGTAGGCGACGCGGGCTTCGTCGGGGGTCGCGGGCCGGCGTCCAGCGGCGGTCAGGCAGTCCACGAGGGCCTCGATCAGGGTCCCGTTGGAGGTCGCCTTGCTACCATCGGGTAGGTAGAACGTGTCTTCGAGACCGGTTCTCATATCGCCGCCGAGGCGGGCGACCTCGCGATGCACGTCCCACACCTCGGTGCGGCCGATGACGATCGCCTGCCAGTGTGCTCCGTCGGGGAGCTCCTCGAGCAGCAGGGGCAGCCATGAGGCGCGCGCCGGCATTCCGGACGCCACCCCCATCACGAACGAGACGTGCAGGGGGTCCTTCAGGATTCCGACCTGCCGAAACATGTCGACGGAGCGAATGATGCCCGTGTCGAAGCACTCGCACTCGGGGACGATCCCGTGCGCCGCCATGGCCTCGGCGAAGCGCTGCACCTTGTCGACGGGGTTGTCGAAGACCATCGGCGGCCAGGCCCAGCGGCCGTCGCGGCGCACGCGCAGGTAGTTCAGCGTGCCCGCGTTGAGGGCGGCGACCTCGGGCTTGGTCCGCTCGAGCACGGCGACGGGCCCTGAGATGTCGGGCCCCATGACGCCGGTGCTGCAGTTGATCAGCAGCCCTGGACACTCTGCACGGATGGCGTCGACGATCGCGCCGGCGACGTCGGGGTCCCAGGTGGGCATGCGCCCCAGCCCCGGCCGCTGGTCGCGGAAGTGCAGGTGAACGACAGAGGCACCGGCGTCCATCGCGCGCCGCGCCTCCGCAGCCATCTGCTCGGGGGTCACGGGCACGGGAAAGCGCTCGGGATCCGTGAGCACGCCAGTGAGAGCAGCAGTAACGATCGCGGGCTTCATCACACCTCCGGCGCCGTGACTATGCCACCGAGTCGCCGGCCGAGGGAGAAGAACGGGGGCCGCCGGAACATTTCTGATATACTGGATGAAGTAAAGTGTTGACACGTCCGTGAGCGGGAAAGCCATGCACCTCGACCCCAGAGAACGCGAAGAACTTGCTGCGTTCTTCGCCAAGCGCCTGACTCCCGAGCTGCGTCCGCGCACGCCAGGCGAGGCACCGGATGTCCAGGCCTGGGACCGGTTGCTCGACGGGCCACGTCTTGCAGCGGTGGTGCGCGAGGCTGCAGCCGTTCTTCCGGACGACGCGAACCTCCAGGCCGTCGTGACGGAGCTCGTCGGTCGTCCGGCCTGGTCGCCTGCTGTGGTGCTCGGAGCGAGCGTAGGGGCCGTGGCTGCCTTGCTTGTCATCGTGACGGTCGGGGGGGCCTCGGTCCTGGCTTCCAGCTCGCCCGAGGCGATCGCCGCCGTCGAGGCTCCTGCCGAGACCACTCCCGTGGCCATCGCGCCGACGGTCGAGCCGGAGAGCGCCAAGGTCACGGCCGAGCCTGCGACGGATGCTGTCGTCGCGAAGGTCGAGGCCCAGGCCCCGTCGAGCCAGGCGCTGGGGGGCGAGGCCGAGGTCGCCGAGGCGCCCGCCCGCGCGGAGGCGCCCGCAGCACGGGCTGGCATGGCCGACGAGAAGCCGCAGGTCGGCACCACGGGTGCAGCGCGCTGCACCTCGAAGCCTGGGGAGATCGTCGGCTACTGGCACGCGGGTGAGACGCCGCCAGGGCGTGCGGGCGACACCCTCGAGATGCCTCACGGCCGCAACGTGCGTGCCGACTACCCCGACGTCCACAACCGCTTCGACGCTCGCGCGGAGGTGCAGTGCCAGCTTCACCGCGCCGACCGCGTCAAGCTCACCCGCGAGCCCATCCGAGTGCCGGGTGGGCACTACTGGGTGCCCCTCATGCATGGTGACTTGCTCGGCGGGCAGAGCTGAGGCGTCAGCCCGGGCTGCCCTGAACGTCCACGACGAAGTGAAGCTTGTTCTGGTTCTTCAGGGCGCCGAAGCCTGCCGTGAAGGGCTTGAAGCCAAAGTCGTCGTGCGTGAGATCGAAGCTTCCCTTTGCGGAGAAGCTGCTGCCATCTTCGGTGATCGTCATCTTGGCCGTGACGGTCTTGGCGACTCCGCGGATCGACAGCTCACCGGTGACATCGACCGTGCCGGACGTGCCTGAGCAGCTGGTGCTCGTGAACGAGATCGTGGGGAAGGAGTCGGCATAGAGCTGGCTCTTGCCCATGAAGTTGCTCTTGATCTGGTTCTTGCCAGAGTCTCCGACGGAGTCGTCGGGGTTGATGCCGACGCGTGACCGAGCGTTGCCCGGATCGACGGTCAGGGCGGTCACGGGGAAGGAGATCGAGACGCTGCAGGCGGACGCATCGGTCGATGACCACACGACCTTGCCGTCGAAGGTCGAGGCGACGATGGCGTGGTCGTGTGCCAGGCCGGAACCGAGCGTGTTCGGATCCTTGTAGACGGTGACGGCCAGGAAAGAGGCGCTGGGGTCGAGGGTGTAGGCGGTCGGGCCGGCGGGCGGCTCGGGCTCGGCCTCCGGGGCCTCGGCCTCGGTGATCGGCGCCTCGGTGGTCGACTCGGGGGCCTCCTGGGCGATGGCCCAGGCGCTCAGCGACAGGAGGGTTAGGCCCATGGCGATTCTCTGCATGCGCTCCTCACGGCGTCTTACGGAAAGTCGATATGACACCCGGTAGACGCCTCACGCTACCGCAGTGTCGTCACGGCTTGTAGCGTTACGCCGCTGTGGGTCAGGCGGTGCGGCGTCGGCGAAGCATCAGAAGGGGAAGCAGCGCGATTCCAGCCCCGAGAGGGCCGGGCGCGGTGGTGCATCCGCCGGGGGGATCGAGATCGAGGCAGGGGGTCTCGACGGTCGAGGGCACGTCGATCACCAGATCCATGCCGCCGTACTTGAACGTCCAGGTGTCCTCTTCCAGGCTGACGGTCTGGCAGGACGCGACCAAGGGCTCGATCGGGCCGTCGCACTTCTCGCGGTTGCGGGCGTAGGCCCACTCGGCGCTGGCGCTCACCTCGACGTCGGTGCCGTTGAAGCCCAGGGTGCACTCGGCCGACTCGATGCGATCGCAGTCTTTGCCGACAGCATGGTGGAAGACGACGTTGACCCAGGCCTTCTCTTGCGGGACGAAGGACTCTTCGACGTACTCCACCTCACCCGCCCAGTCACCCTGAACGCGGTTGGTGAGCCGGTCGGTGGTGATGCAGAGGGCGCTGCCCTCGCCGTCGCCGTACTCGGACGTCTTGTAGGCGCAGCCCGTCATGACCGTGAGGCCGACGCCGGCCAGGACCAGGGACCTCATGTCTACCTCCACTCCCCACAACATATCTCATCCAACCAATCACATCTATCATTGACGAGTCAACCACAAGAAGACAGAGCCTGACCTCTGCTGCTGGACCTCCGGACGGGTACCCCATAGGTGCGCCGGCCATGCTGCGCGTGTCCAGATTCGGAGCGACCATGCCGCATCCTGCCCTGCCCGAAGTCCACACCCTCGTCTCCCTCCTGCGCTGGCGGGCCCAACATCAAGGCGACGAGCCCGCCTACACCTTCTTGGCTGATGGGTTCGACGACACCCAGACCTGGACATGGGCGGACGTCGATCGCCGTGCTCGCGCGATCGGCGCCTGGCTGCAGGCTCATGAGGGCCGAGGCGAGCGCGCGATGCTCATGTTCGAGGAGGGGCTCGACTACCTCGCCGGCCTGTATGGCTGCATGTACGCCGCGGCGCTCGCATGCCCCTGCCACCCGCCCGATCCGAATCGCCTCCATCGCACGCTGCCCCGGCTGCAGGAGATCGCGCGAGATGCATCGATTCGGTTCGTGCTGACCTCGGGGGCGATTCGGCGTGGAGCCCGAGGGCACCTCGACGAATCTCCTGCGCTGTCTGGTGCCGAGTGGGTCGCGGTCGAGGAGATCGACGACAGCTGGGCCGAGCGCTGGGAAGACCCGGGCCTCGGTGGCGAAGATCTCGCCTACCTGCAGTACACGAGCGGATCCACGAGCACGCCCAAGGGCGTGATGGTCAGTCACCACAACCTGCTGCATCAGCTCACGGACTTCGATCTCGGCTACGACCACGACGAAGAGTCCGTCATCGTCAGCTGGCTGCCTGCGACGCACGACCTCGGGCTGGTCTACGGTCGCTTCATGCCGATGTTCGCGGGCTGTCGGTGCGTGTTCCTGTCGGCGGCCTCCTTCATGCGACGCCCCATCTCGTGGATGCGGGCGATGTCGGTCTGGAAGGGCACGCACAGCCCGTCGCCCAACTTCGGCTTCGACGTTGCGGCGCGCAAGGTGACCGACGAGGAGGCCGCGCAGCTCGATCTGTCGCACGTCAAGGTGCTGCTCAACGGTGCCGAGGCGATTCGGCGGGGCTCCGAGGAGCGCTTCATCGAGCGCTACGCGGCAGGCGACCTGCCTCCGCAGGCCGTCACTCACGCCATGGGCATGTCCGAGGCCACCGCCAAGATCATGACCGAGCCCATCGGTCGCTTCCCCGCCAAGTTCCTGGCTGTCGATGCGAAGGAGTACGAGGCCAATCGGGTCTCTCTCCGTGCCTTCGGTGACGACGGCGCGTTCGAGGTCGCCAGCAACGGAACGACCCACATGGACACCCGCTGTGTCATCGCCGATCCCGACACTCTCGAAGACCTAGGCGAGGATCGCGTCGGTGAGCTGTGGGTCTCGGGCAGCACGGTCGCCCAGGGGTACTGGAACAACCCCGACGCCACCGCGTCGACCTTCGAGGCGCGTCTTGCGACCGGCGAGGGCCCGTTCCTGCGCACCGGCGATCTCGCCTTCATCCACGAGGGTGAGATCTACCTGACGGGACGCCTGAAGGACCTCATCATCATCCGCGGCCAGAACCATCACCCCCAGGACATCGAGTGGTCGCTGCAGTCCGCGCACGTCGCGCTGCGCCCGAACTGCGCGGCGGCGTTCTCGGTGAAGAGCGACGACGATCTCGAAGAGCTGATCCTCGTCACCGAGATCTACCGGCACAAGGTGGAGGATCCCGAGGTGGTCTTCGGGGCCATCCGGTCGGCGATCGCCGAGAATCATGCGCTGATGGCCCGCGCGATCGTGTTGATTGCTCCGCGCGCGCTGCCGAAGACCTCGTCGGGCAAGATTCAGCGCTCTCGGACGCGACAGCGCTTCCTCGATGGAGATCTCGAGGTGCTCCACCGCTGGGATCGCCCCGCGGGTGGCGCGATCGATCCCGAGCCCTCCACGGAGCAGCTGGTCGACAGCCTTCGACCGCTCTCGCCGCGACGCCGTCTCCGCAAGCTCGTGAAGACCATCCAGGATCTCACCGCGCGCATCCTGGGCCTCCACGCTGACGACATCGAGGAGGACCGGCCTCTGCAGGAGCTGGGACTCGACTCGGTCACTGCGGTCGAGATGGTGGAATCGGTTGGACGCCTCCTCGGTGCCTCGATTCCGGGCACCGTGTTGTTCGACCACCCGACCATCGAGGATCTCTCTTGCTACCTCCTCGACGAGGTGGTGGACTTCGACGCTCCGACGGCACCTGCGGCTGCGCCTGCAGCTCCGTCGGTCGGCGCCGAGCCCTCCGACGTGGCTGGCATGACGGATGACGAGGTCGCTGCCGCCTTGCTGGCAGAGCTCGAGGACCTCTAGGCGCTCGGCGTCACGCCGGCGTCACCGCGCCATGAACGGCAGAGGGCGCCCCTCGCGGGAGTGCTCGGCGTGCGGTTGTCGTGGCGCGGGGCTCGACGAACCACGGCCAGCGCATAACGTGGGGCCAGCGAGGCCCACGTGCGTCACTGTCTGCCGATTGCTCTCTCGACGTTGACCCTCGCTGGGTGCGCCCGCGCGCCGGTCCAGCCTGCCGGTGCGCCGGATGACCCCCAGCTCGAGGAGGTCCTGCAGGCGCATGCTCCTCCGCCGTTCACGCCGGCAGAGATCCGCGATGCGATGCCGGTGGGCACGCACCTGCGCATTCAGAACACGGCTCCCGAGGGGGTGACGATCGCCGACTGGGTTGTGACCGCCGCAGACGACGACGGTGTCGACATTCGGTACACCATCGAGGATGCGGACGGCGCGATCGTGAAGGGTCCAACGGACCAGCATGACACGTGGACCTCTCTGCGGGATCATGCGCTGTTTCCGGTCTCGAGCACGCGGATCGACGAGGACGATGTGAGCGTGCCAGCCGGTTCCTGGGATGCGCTCCGGTACACGGTGACGCGAGCCCGCGGCGACGCCCAGATCGTCGATACTTTCTGGTTCGCGCCCGAGCTTCCCGGGCCGCCGGTGCGCTTCCTCTCCCGCAGCGGGGAGGAGGAGATCTTCGTGATGGAGCTGCTCCTCCGGGAGCAGCTGCCCGAGAGCGCGCCGGAGTCGAGTGACCTCAGCTCGGACTGAAGAGGAAGGGGTACTTCACGACGACCATGCCGCTGCCTCTCGGCTCGGGGAAGCTCATGCGGAGGAAGCGGTCGACGACGCACTGCTCGGCGCCTGCGTGGCCGAGGCTCGAGCTCTGCAGCGTGGACGAGCTGACGCTGCCGTCGCCGCTGATCACGAACTTCACGACTACCTTGCCGCTGAGGTTGGGCTCCCGCTGGAGCTCCCGCTGGTAGCAGTAGCGAATGGCCGAGAGGTGACGCTTGACGACCTCGTCCACCTGGGAGCGGTCGAGTGAGCCGACCACCAGCGGATCGGAGGTTCGTGCCAGCGGGCCTCCTTCGCGCTTCGTGCCCTGCGGTCCGTAGCCCTCTCGGCGCTGTGGACCGCCACCGCCACCCCAGACATCGCCGAGACCGTCGATAGAGCCGCCTCGGGACAGTCCACGCTCGCCGAGACCGAAGCCGCCGGGCCCGCCGCCGCCCTTGGCGAGTGCGAGGCCGTGCGCGGCACCGACCAGCTCGTCGCCGAGCGAGCCGCTGCCCAGGAGGCGGTCGAGGCCAAACTCGCGGATCGCCCCGAGCAGGCCTGCGTTCTCGGCGATGGCTCGGTCGCGGATCTTCCGAGCCATGGGACGGTCGGCCTTCTTGTCCTTCGGTCCCTTTCCGCGCTTGCCCTCAGCCGGTGTGGCCTCGGCGGCACGCTGGGTCTCCTCGGGGTCTGCAGCCTTGGGCTCGACGGGCCGCTCGATCTTCTTCTCCTTGGGGGCTGCAGCGAGTGCGAGCTCGACGAAGCTGTCGCTCAGCTCGACCAGCGTGGTCTCGGGTGGCGGTGGCGCGAGCCACGCGGTGATCCCGAGCAGGACGGCGAACGCGGCGAACGTCGAGAGGAGCACAGAGAAGGGGGCGTCGACCTCGGGCTGCCCCCGCTCTAGGGCGGCGGCTCTCGGCACGGAGCGCACGACGATGCGAAGCTGGCCGACGTGAAGCTCCGCGGTCCGACCCGAGCAGAGTGGGAGGTCCTCGATGGGGTCGGCATCCTGAAGCTCGCCATCGACCAGGGCTCGGGCATCACGGGGTGTGTGGAGCACCCAGTGCTCGCCATCCCAGTGCGCGAGGTCGCAGGGGGCGGCACCCGGGATGTGCAGCTCTGCGCGCAGCTTGGGCGTGACCTCTGACCACACCGGAGGGAGGTAGGGCAGCACCATCGCGGCGCGAGGGGAGACCCAGCCTAGATCGACACCGAGGAAGGACCACCGCCAGCCGAGCCTGTCGCCGGTGGAGACGGCCTGGCCCGGCCGAAAGTGCTGCGTCTCGAGGCACATGTCGCCCCAGTACTGGCTGACCTCCAGCCATGGAGCCTCTGGGTCCCACTTCGCGTGCGGGAAGAGGGCATCCAGCGAGGAGTGTGGAGTGTGGACGGACGTCTTCATGGCCTCCTCCAGAGGCGGCGGATGGGGATCGGCATTGAGCGCGTCCTGCTCGGGCGGCTCGATGGTGGAGCGGGGGCGCTCCCAGTTGCTCCGACAGCCTCCGCGGGAAGGGGTTCGTCAACCAAAGGCAAACGGCGTGACCAGTAGTCGTGAAGTGAGACCGCACGAGGACGACACGCAGGCAGTCCTGGCAGCAGGCGCAGGCACTCGACCCGAGCTGGAGCGGCCCAGGATCAGGGCTCGCTGCCCCCTTCGATGCCCGGATAGAGGGGGACGTGATCGAGCTGAGCGAGCTGGTGAAGATCTACCGGGTTCCCGTGAAGTCCCCTGGGCTGTGGGCCTCCGTGCGCTCGGTCTTCAGCCGTGAGTACACCGAGGTCCGGGCCGTCGACGGCATCTCCTTTACCGTCGAGCCTGGCGAGCGCGTGGGCTTTCTCGGGCCCAATGGTGCGGGCAAGACGACCACCCTGAAGATGCTCACGGGACTGCTCCATCCCACGTCGGGCTCCTGCTCGGTGGCCGGTCACCGGCCACGTGAGCGGGCGCCTGAGTTCCTTCGCGACGTGACGCTGGTCATGGGCCAGAAGCAGCAGCTGCTGTGGGATCTGCCCCCCACGGAGACCTTCCTGCTCAATCGCGCGCTGTTCGACCTCGATCGCAGGGAGTGGCAGGACACGGTGGACGAGCTGGTGGAGCTGCTCGACCTCGCCGAGGTGGTGAACCGGCCCGCACGCAACCTGTCGCTGGGCCAGCGAATGCGCTGCGAGCTGGTGGCTGCACTCCTCCATCGGCCGCGCGTGCTCTTCCTCGACGAGCCGACCATTGGACTCGACGTGAAGGTTCAGCAGCAGGTCCGCCGCTTCGTGCGGACGTACAACGAGCGCCACGGGGCGACCGTCCTGCTCACGAGTCACGACATGGACGACGTGGCGGCGCTGGTCGATCGCATCATCCTCATCGACAAGGGGCGGGTGCGCTTCGATGGCGGCCTGCGCGACTTCTCGGAGCGCTACGGAGCGGGGCGGCGGATCACGGTTCGCGGTGGGCTGTCGGTCCTCGGTCCCCTGGGCTTCACGGCAGCCGAGGCGGGGACCTGCAGCGCGACCGTTCCGGCCGACGAGGTGAATCCGCTTCTTCAGGCTGTGCTCGCACGCCTCCCGAGCGCGGATGTGTCCGTGAATGACCCGCCCCTCGAGGATGTCCTCGCCCGCGCCTTCGGGGAGCAGACGTGAGCCACGTCCTGCGAGCCCTGCCCGACCTGATGCGGGTGGGCGTAGCGGGTGCGGTCGCCTACCGGGCGGAGCTGGTGATCTGGATCCTCACAGCGACGCTCCCGCTGGTGATGCTCGCCATGTGGAATGCCGTCGCCCTCGATGGACCGGTGGCCGGCTTCGATCAGGACGGCCTCGCCCGGTACTTCGTCGCGACCCTGGTGATTCGACAGGCGACCAGCGTCTGGCTCGTCTGGGAGATGAACTACGAGATCCGAAGCGGCCGACTGTCCACGAAGCTACTCCGACCGCTGCACCCCTTCTGGCAGTACGCGACCTCGATGCTCACCGTGCTTCCGATGCGGCTCGTCGTGCTGGTGCCGCTCGTCGCCGCGCTGGTCTGGTGGCGTCCGACGCTGCTGGCCTGGCCCGGTCTGACCGCTGTCCTGCTGGCGCTCGCCAGCACGGCGCTAGCGTGGATCCTGACCTTCCTCGTCCAGGCTTGCTTTGCCTCACTCGCGTTCTTCCTCGACAAGACGGACGGCCTCTTCGGAGTGTGGTTCGGCATGTGGGCGCTGCTGTCGGGCTACGTTGCGCCGCTCGCTACCTTCCCGGACTGGGCGCGACCCGTGGTGGAGCTGCTGCCCTTTCGCGGCATGCTGGCGGTGCCCGTAGAGCTCCTCGGCGGCTTCCTCTCGCCGGCGGAGGCGATGACCGACATCGCCCTGCAGCTCCTCTGGGTGGGCGTGTTCGCGGTCCTCACGGGCGCGGTCTGGCGCAGGGGAATCGCGCGCTACGGGGCCTATGGTGCGTAGGGGGCCCGGACGCGCCGCGCAGGTGGCTGGAGGACTGCTCGCGGCCTCCTTGGCGACCGCGCTGCAGTACCGCTCGGACTTCTGGATGGAGATGCTCACCGGACTGTCGCGGTCCTTGCTGGCCTTTGGCCCGGTGTGGCTGGTGTTCTCCCACCGCGAGACCGTGCTGGGCTGGTCTGCCGACGACACGGTGCTGGTCCTCGGTCTCTACCTCCTGGTGCACGCGCTGCTCGCGGGCTTCGTGGAGCCGAACCTCGGTGCCGTGGTCGAGTCCATTCGGGCCGGAACCCTCGACTTCGTGCTGCTCAAGCCTGCAGATGCGCAGCTACTGGTGAGTGTTCGACGCCTTGCGGTCGGTCGACTGATCGACGTGCCGCTCGCACTCGGGGTGATCGCCTGGGCGCTCGCTCAGCGGGAGCTCCCCTCCGGGTCCGACGTCTTGGTGGCACTCGTCCTGCTCGTGTCGGGACTCGTGGCGATGTACAGCCTCTGGCTGCTCGCCATCTGCACGAGCTTCTGGTTCGTGCGCGTGGACAACCTGCGGTTCCTGCTGTGGTCCATGGTGGATGCGGGTCGCTGGCCGCTGCCCGTGTTCACGCCCTGGGTACGGTGGTTCCTGACAGTGGCCGTGCCGATCGGGGTGGTCACGACCTTCCCTGCGCTGGCGCTGCGTGGCGAGTGGGACGCGAGGTTGCTCGGACTGGGGATCGCGGTGGGTATTGCATTTGCCGTCGGGTCGCGCTGGGCGTGGCGCCGGAGCCTGGCGGCCTACACGTCCGCGAGCTCGTGAGGCGTCTCAGCGGCCCGTGTCGAGCGGTGGTCGCCAGTCTTCGTCGAGCTCGATGGGACTCGAGCGGATGTCTGCCTCACCGCTGCCGATGATCGCGGCGTAGAGCGTGGAGTTCAGATCCCGGCTGCGCGCCCATGTCTCCCAGGTGACATCCGCGGTGTAGTCGAGTGCGGTGCCCCAGCACTCCTCCACCGAGACGATCTCGGTGACCTGCACCTCGAAGAGGCCATTGGCATCCGTGGTGGCTGTGCCGTGGATGCGGCCGGCGTTCCAGAGCTTCTCGCGGATCGTGACCTCGGCACCAGCGACGGGCTCACCCTGGAGCGACACGGCGCCCTGCAGGCGCACCTCGTAGCCCTCGGTCACCTCGCCGCAGGCGCTCGGAGGGGGTGTGGAGACGGTCGCTGAAGCTCCCGAGTCTTCGGGCTTGTCGCCCGTGCAGCCAGCAGCAACGAAAATCAGAACGACGAGGCGACGCATCTCTTCCTCCTGCCGGGTTCTACCACCATTCTGGTCGGGGGTGTCGACAGCATCACCATAGGAGCGGCCAGGGCTCCGGAGGTTCGATACACTGCGCGCCCACGGAGCCTCTGGACGGAAAAATGAGTGATTCGCGTTCCAGCAAGCAAGCCATACTCAAGGCCCTGCGCACCTGGCGGGGTAGCCTCGACAAGGCGCATCGGCCCCTGTTCGCGGACTTCGTCAAGCATGCGCTCGCGCGTCTGCGAGGGCCCTTCCTGGCCCACAACCCGCCGAGGAAAGTGCTGGCTCACCTCGAGGAGGCGTTCAACTGGACCCTGGTTCGACGTGACGACACCCCGCGGGTCACGATCGTCAACCGCCCGTCGAAGGGCATCGCGGTCTTCAGCTCGATGGTCGATCAGCCGTTCATCGTCGACACGATCCGCCTGTTCCTGACCACCCATGGGGCTCAGTACTGGGGCGGCTTCAACGTCGTCTTCGCGGTCCACCGCGACGAGAACGGCAAGCTCACTGGCGTCGGCGGGAAGGGCGGCGTCGCCGAGTCCCTGGTCATGCTCGAGGCGGACAGCGGTGAGCTGGGCGATCTGGAGGAAGCGGCCGGTCGGCTGGCGGAGAACCTGACACTCGCTCGGGCGATGGTGAGCGACTTCCGCTTCATGAAGCGGTCGGTCGAGCGGCTCGTCGAGCGCTGCGAGGTCCTCGGTGAGCGCCACCCGGATCAGCACGACGCGATGAAGGAGACGGCCGACTTCCTCAAGTGGCTGCTCCGCGAGAACTTCGTGTTCATGGGAGCCGACGCGGCCGGTGAGCCCCTCGGCATTCAGACCATCGAGGGCCGCTACCACGGCACCGCGGACGGTGAGTGGGCTCAGCCTCACGCACCGGGAACGGTCAGCGTCCGCAAGTCGCACGTCGAGTCGCCGGTCCATCGCTCGGGGCGAATCGACGAGATCGTGGTCGCCGTGGATGGGTACCGGCTCTTCCTCCGCGGCATGTTCACGTACCGTGCCGTGACCACTCCCTCGCGGCACGTGCCGATCCTGCGTCGCGTGCTCGCCGGCATCCTGGCCGAGCAGGCCGGTGCTCCGGGGTCCTTCCGCTACAAGGGGATCGCGAACGTCTTCGACTCCCTGCCGACGGAGTTCCTGTTCACCGCCACCCAGGAGGCCATCGCCGCGATGGTCGACTTGGTGTTCGAGTCGGAGCAGCAGCACGAGGTCGGCGTGACCATCCTGCGCACGGGTCGCCAGAGTGCGTTCTGCCTCGTCGCGATGCCGCGCAGCCAGTTCGGGGACGAGCTGCGGCGTGAGCTCGAGCTCGAGATCGCCCGCGAGATGGGTGCGACCTACACCGATCACGGCCTCTTCATGGGCCGCTACGACACGGTGCTCCTGTACTACTACATGACGGGGATCGACTTCCCGGAGGATGGCGCCACGGCCGCGCTCACCGAGCGCATCCGCAGTCTGGCAACGCCCTGGCTGGGTCGCCTGTGGTCGACCATCGCCGAGGCCCGTGGTGAGGAGGTCGCCGACCGCCTCACGGACACCTACGGCCGAGCCTTCCCCGACAGCTGGACCCGCGAGACTCCGACCGAGCGGGCGATGCTCGATCTCGAGATGCTCGACCGCCTGGCGAGCAGCAGCTCGGTGCTGGCTGACATCTTCGAGCAGCGCGGCTCGACCATCCTGCGGCTCTACCAGTCCGACAACCAGTACCTGACCGCCATCCTTCCGGTGCTCGACAACCTGGGCATCGTCGTCCAGTCCTCGTACCACACGCCCGTGACGTCGCGTGGCGGGGCGCTGCACATGGACACCTTCGTGCTCGATGCAGAGGCGTGTGGCGGGACCGAGCGCCTCTCCGAGCGGGCCGGTCTGCTGCAGGACGCCATTGCTGCGGTGTTCGACGGCAAGATCACCAACGACGCACTCGATGGCCTGGTCCTCAAGGCTGGCCTGACGTGGGTCGAGGTCGACGTGCTTCGCGGCTACGCGATGTACTGCCGTCAGCTCGGCCTCAAGCTCGGAACGAACCGCGTTGTCGAGGTCATGCTGGCGAATCCGCTCGCGTGCAAGGCCTTGATTGGGTTGTTCAACGCGCGCTTCTCCCCCGATCTGAAGGGGAGCCGCAAGGCCGCGATCTCGGCGGCCTACGAGGCCGTCTCGGACGAGCTGCGCATGATCATGTCGGTCGATGACGACCTGGTCGTGAGCACCATCCGCGGCTTGATGGACTCGACGGTCCGCACCAACGCCTTCCGCACGGACCGCAAGGGGCACTACGTCTCGTTCAAGATGGACTGCAGCAAGGTTCGCCTGATGGGCAACCAGCGGCCCATGTTCGAGATCTACGTCCACAACCGTGAGGTCGAGGGCGTCCACCTGCGCTACGGCAAGGTCGCTCGCGGCGGGCTCCGCTGGTCCGACCGAAACGACTTCCGAACCGAGGTCCTCGGCCTCGCCACCACGCAGCGGGTGAAGAACGTCGTCATCGTTCCGACCGGCTCCAAGGGTGGCTTCCTCCTCAAGAACCCGAGCGCAGATCGCCGCGAGCGCCGCGCTCAGGCCGACCTGTACTACCAGACCTTCATCCGGGGGCTCCTCGACGTGACCGACAACGCGGTCGGCGGCGAGATTGTGCCTCCGCCGAGGGTCGTGCGTCATGACCCGGACGACCCCTACCTGGTCGTCGCCGCCGACAAGGGCACGGCACACCTGTCCGACACCGCCAACAAGATCAGCGAGGAGTACGGCTTCTGGCTGGGCGATGCCTTCGCCTCGGGCGGCAGCAACGGCTACGACCACAAGGGCGTCGGCATCACGGCGCGTGGTGCCTGGGTGCTCGTGCGACGGCACTTCGCCGAGCTGGGCACCGACCCCTACAGCGAGCCGTTCACTGTCGTCGGCATCGGCGACATGGGCGGCGACGTGTTCGGCAACGGGCTCATCGAGTCGCCGCACGCGAAGCTGCTCGCGGCCTTCAACCACATGCACCTGTTCATCGATCCAGACCCGGATCCGGCGGTGACCTACGCCGAGCGGAAGCGCCTGTTCGACACCCAGGGTGGCTGGGATGCCTACGATCAGTCCCTCCTCTCCGAGGGCGGTGGCATCTACGAGCGCCGGGCGAAGTCGATCACACTCTCCCCGCAGGCGAAGGCCATGCTCGGGCTCGAGGGCGACGAGTTCAAGCCCGAGGCGGTGATCCACGCCATGCTGCAGCTCGAGGTCGACCTGCTCTGGAACGGAGGAATCGGCACCTACGTCAAGCACTCCACCGAGACCAACAACGACGCGGACGACCGCTCCAACAACGGCGTTCGCATCGATGGCAACCAGCTCAAGGCTCGGGTCGTGGGTGAGGGCGGCAACCTCGGCTTCACCCAGCGTGGCCGCATCGAGGCGAACCACTCCACGCGCCTGAACACTGACTTCATCGACAACTCGGGTGGCGTCGATCTGTCCGATCACGAGGTCAACCTCAAGATCCTGCTGCGTGCCGTCGAGGACCGCGGCGACCTCACCCGAGAGGCCCGCAACACGCTGCTGGCCGAGATGACCGACGAGGTCGCGGCGCTGGTGCTCGCCAACAACGACGCGCACGGTCGGCAGATCAGCCGCGACGAGATTCGCTCTCGCCAGGACATCTTCCAGTTCGGCCGGGCAATCGCGTTCGTGGAGCGCCAGTTCGGCAAGGCGCGCAAGGAGCTTCAGCTCCCGAGCAACAAGGAGCTCGTGCGACGCGCCGAGGCGGGGGAGGGCCTCACGCGCCCCGAGCTCGCCATGCTCTCCTCGTGGGTGAAGCTCTACGCGCAGCAGGTGTTGGTCGACGAGGATCCGTCCTCGCTGCCCGGGTACGACGACATGCTCGTCCACTACTTCCCGAAGGCGGTGCAGGAGCGGTACATCGACGACATTCGCGGGCACATGCTCGCGAACGAGATCGCCGTGATGCAGGCGACCACGCGCGTGGTTGCCGATGCGGGTGCTGCCTTCATCCCGATGGCTCAGGAGACGACCGGCGCGAGCGTGCGCGACATCGTCACCGCCTACCTGAAGGCGCAGCGAATCGCAGGCGCCCTCGACATTCGCCGGTCGCTGGAGGAGCTGCGGCAGAGCGTCGCGCTCTCCGCCCTCTACCGGGCCTGGGTGATGGTCGACGCGGGCTGCCGTGAGCTCGTCGGCTACTGGCTCTCCGCGCGCGGTCGCATCCCGACCGACGAGGAGCTCGCCGAGATGACCACCGCTGCCGACCAGGTCTACGCCCTGCAGGCCAAGGCGGTTCTGGCTCGCAACCGCACCATCGCGGATCAGCTGATCGCCGAAGAGGTCTCCGAGGAGGCCGTCCAGCGTGTCCTCAAGGCGCAGTACCTGAACGTGGCGCTCATGATCTGGTCCGAGGCACGGCACGCTTCGCAGCCGTTCAAGAAGATGGTCGTTCGTCACCTCGCGGTCGCGCGGGCCAGTCGCCTCCAGGACGTGCTCGACGATCTCGGCAGTCGTCCGGCGTCGGGTCGGTGGGACCCCATCGCGCTCCGGATTCTCCACAGCCGCTACCACCAGCTGCTGCGGCGCCTGGTCGCGACGACCCCGTTCACGGGGGATGAACAGTCGGTCGACGCCCTCGAGCCGAAGCTCGCTGAGGGCGCGCTGCGCGACGTGCGTGGTCAGGTCGACGAGCTGCTCGAGGGGGGCAGCCCGGCGGTCGCGACACTGCTCGTGCTCGAGGAGCGCGTCGACTCGGCCATCACGCGGATGGCCAGTCGATGAGTCGCGTGGTTCATCCGGAGCACACCCGCACCGAGATGACCTGGATCGTCATGCCAGGGCACTGCAATGCCCTGGGCACCGCCTTCGGCGGTCAGATCATGGCGTGGATCGACGTCTGTGCTGCCATCTCGGCCAAGCGGTTCACGCAGGGCTCGGTGGTCACGGCGTCGATGGACAGCCTGGTCTTCGAGGCGCCTGTTCACAAGGGAGACGTGGTCGTCCTGCAGTCGATGGTCAACTGGGCGGGCCGCACGTCCATCGAGGTCGGAGTGCGGGTCGAGGCGGAAGACACCGACACGGGCACCCGGCGGACGACGGCCCGGGCCTACCTGACGTTCGTTCACCTCGATGCGTCGGGCAAGCCCCAGCCCGTTCCGGAGCTCCGCCCCCGCACTGACGACGACCGCCGCCGGGCCGCCGGTGCCGAGGCGCGTCGGGAGCAGCGGCTGGACCTCCGGCGGGTGCTGAAGTCCAAGAGGGGCGCGTGATCTGGCTGGCCTCGGGCTCGCCTCGGCGCCGCGACCTGCTGCGCTGGGCGGGGTTCGAGGTCGAGGTGCGGCCGTCGAACGCCGACGAGTCGCGCCGTCCTCAGGACGACCCGGTCGCTCACGCGCTTCGACTCGCAGAGGCCAAGGCCCACTCTGCTCCGGCCGAGCGGGTCGTGCTTGCGGCTGACACCGTGGTGCACCGAGGTGATCGCATCTTCGACAAGCCTCGGGAGCGTGCCGAGGCTCGGGAGCACCTCGAGGCCCTCTCGGGCGACTGGCACTTCGTGACCACAGGGGTCTGCCTGCGTCGACCGGGCGGTCGCGAGGTGTTTGCCTCCACGACAGAGGTGCGCTTCCGTGAGCTGTCGGACTGGGAGATCAGTGCCTACCTGGCGACAGGCGAGGCAGACGACAAGGCCGGTGCATACGGCATCCAGGGTCGGGCGGCCGTCTTTGTGGCCGAGGTGCGCGGCTCGTGGACCAACGTGGTCGGGCTGCCTGTCGAGCGGGTCGTGCCGGTCCTGACGCGCTGGGGGGTGCCCCGTGACCGTACCTGAGCGGCTCGAGGCCGAGCTTCGCAGGCTCGAGCAGGCGTGTCGGGCCGCGGGCCGTGACCCCAAAGAGGTCGGGCTGGTGGCGGTCTCCAAGAATCACCCGATCGGCGCCATCACGGCGGCGGCGGCCTCGGGACAGCTCCACTTCGGTGAGAGCTATGCGCAGGAACTTCGCGACAAGTCGCGTGCGCATCCCGAGCTGAGGTGGCACTTCATCGGCCGGCTGCAGACGAACAAGGCCAAGTACATCGCGCCGGTGTCGCACCGGGTGCAC
>PKDJ01000217.1 GCA_002862545.1 Pseudomonadota bacterium | reverse complement strand
CCAGCCGCACCTGACCATGAACGCCATGGTCATCGTCGAGTCGGGAGTGTGGATCGGCACCTGGGACCTGCCCAACCGTGCAGCAAGCTTCATCCGTCACGCCGATGCCCCGGCCGTCGGCGAGTGATGCTGTTCTTGCTCACGTGGGCCGCCCTCTGCGCTGGCCCCCTCGAGCTCAACACGGCCACTGTGGAGCAGCTGGAGCAGCTACCAGGGCTGGGACCGGCGAAGGCCGCCACCATCGTGCAGTGGCGAGAGACGCATGGCGCGTTCACCTCCCTGGATGACCTCCTCCGGGTGCCTCACATCGGGCCAGGAACGCTCGCCAACCTCCGTCGAGAGCTCACCGTCGCCGAGGAGCCAACAGAGGTGGCGCCGAGTGAGCCCGAGCGAGTGAACATCAACACGGCGGGGGAAACAGAGCTTGTCACCCTCGAGGGCATCGGGCCGCTCGAGGCTGCGGCGATCATCTCGGGCCGCCCATTCGAGACGTGCTGGGACCTCACCCGCTTGACCGGCCTCGGCCCGGCGACCGTCGCCAACCTGGCCGACCACTGCACAGCCCTCTAGACGCGCTCGACCTCCTAGAGCAGTCCCCGCATCCACAAGGCCCAGGTCGTGAGGAACATCAGCAGCGATGTCCCTGCGAACAGCACGAGGCACCCTCCACCGAGACCCGCGCCAATCTTCCACCACGGCGTCGGCTCATCCGGCTTGAAGCCCGTGTACTCGGCAATGGACGCCCCGCTGACCTGTGCGCTGGCAGCAGCCCCTCGCAGGACCGCACCGTCAATCTTCACATCGACGTTCCAGGCATTGCGACCTCGGCCCTGGTGAGGCTCAGTGCGTATGTTGTGCTGGGTGTGCAGATCGATCCGCATGGCGTCGCCGTCGTCGAGTCCCAGTCCAAGCATGGCGTCCGGGCCAAAGGCCAGTCCCCCGACGGCCCGTCGATAGGTCAGCGAGCCCGCCGGCTGGTTGCTGAAGAGCTCGGCGATGTGGACTTGGTTGAGTCCATCGATGGCGGCAGCAAAGAGCCCGTCCAGAGAGACCGCTACCGGTCCCCCCGCCGCTTGGAGCGCGGGAAGCTCCCCCGCCAGCGTCTGCCCGTCACCCGAGATCAGCACCCAGCGCTTACCCGATGTCACGACCCAGAAGCCGCGCGCCGACCAGGCTACTCCACCAATGGGCGCACCAAGATCCAGCTCGCCCCACGCTCCACCCGATGATGGGTCGACGGCGCGAAACACCCCCTCCCCTGTACCGATACCAAGGCTCGTTCCACCCGGACCAAAGGCCGCAGCTACCGCTCCCGGAGCGCTGACCAGGTGTGGCCCCCCACCGGCTGGGATCACGTGAACCCCTTCGCTGGTGATCA
Source organism: Pseudomonadota bacterium (assembly GCA_002862545.1). Classification (GTDB taxonomy): domain Bacteria; phylum Myxococcota_A; class UBA796; order UBA796. Next base: position 16,532 of record PKDJ01000217.1, on the reverse strand, counting down.
CACCGATCGCCCCCGAATCGGCAACAGCGATGCCCGTTGCTTCCGCCTCCAGCGGCAGAGTGCGCTCTAGCCGTCCATCCAAGGCGCGAAAGAACCACACCGTGCCAGCAGCACCAACGGCAGCAATCTCACCCCTTGCCTGCCCGACGCCAACGACGACATCTTCGGTGAAGAGCTTCCAGCGCGGCGAGCCATCCTGACCCGAGTAGACCAGCACCTCGGGCCCGTCCGCACAGATCATGACGTCGCCGTTGGTCGTGTAGGTGAACGGGACGGGCTCTCGCATGTCTCCTCCGACTTCCCAGTCTACTCGGACGACGCCGAGGCGGGCTGGACGTCCAGCACGGCCTCGAGCAGAGGACCAGCCAACGCGATGTCGTCCAGCGCCTCGAGCGGACAGGCGATCTCTTCGAGAACGCCTGCGAGCGCCCGCTCTGTCAGCTGCCGGGAGGCCTGCGACCGCTGCGAGCTGCTCATGCACTCTAGGCGCTCGACCCAGTCGGCTGGGGCGCGGCTCCGATAGAACTCCAGCACGTCGCGTGCCTGCGGCGTGCTGTGGCCGACGAGATCAGCACGCACCCAAGCCAGCGCGAGCACCGTGGGCCCCTCACCCAGGCCGTTGGCGGCCTTCACAGCCACACGCAGGACCTGTCCGACGCCCATCACCGGATCGGTGCGCAGGAGGGCTCGCCGGGCCATCTCGCACAGTGCCAGAGCCAGCCCATCGGCGCCGTGCCGCTTGGCGTGCTGGCCGAGCCGGAGACAGCCCACTCCGACGCCATGAACATGCCCAACGTCGCGAAACCTGCACAGCCCCTCGATGATCACTCCAGCAGCGCCCCGAAGCGTCGAGGGCTGCTCCGGCGCCTCCACAGCCAGGCGAGATCTCGCATCCCCCAGACCGAGCAGCACGTACGCCGCGAGAGCCTTGTCGTCGGCGCCGCTCAGCGTACGCAGGGACTCCTCGTACAGCGCCGAGGCGTGCTCGTACTGTCCTGCTTGGGCAACGAGTCCGGCTGACGCAGCGACCGCGCGTCCCTCCATCACGGGCAGCCGTGCCTCTCGCGCGTGGGTGACAACGTTGTCGAGGGTCACCCGGGCCGTCTCCGGTGCACCCGATAGCCTGTCGACCTCCGCGACGCGCAGCGCACAGCCCAGAGAAGCCTCGGTGTCACCGGCTTCACGGTACAGGGCCTCGGCCTTCTCGAGACAGGCCCGCGCCGCCATGTAGTCGCCCTCGCGGGTGGCAGCCCTGCCGAGCGTCGTCCAGACACCCGCCGCAGCCGCTCCCGAGCCGAGCTGCTGTGCACGCTCACGCGCGATATCCACGGTCCGCTTTGCTTCGTTCTCCAGCCCAGCCCGGAGCTGCAGGCTCCCCAGGAGCACGAGGGCCGTACACTCGCCGGCACTCGCCTCATCACGCAACGCGCTCACCTCACCGTCCGGATCCAGTGCATCGAGCGCAACCTGGGTCGCCTGATAGCCGTCGATGGCGGCGTCGAGGTACATCCCCGCGCGCTCGAGGTGACCCAAGCGCCGCTCCACATCCGCGAGCCCGCGCAGCGCATGAGCCTCGCCAAGACGTAGCTCCGGACCACGAAACTGGAGCAACGAAGCCTCGAAGTGCTGCCGCGCATGCTCCACCGCATCATGACGCAACGCTTGGTCGGCGTCAGCGAGATGAGCCCGTCCGCGTGCGACACGGTCGTCCATGGGTCCCTCCAGGCGCCAGCATACAGGGAAGGTCGCGTCCGGGCCCCAGTGAGCACGACTTCACGGATCTGATCGCACGCAATGCTCCGGAGGGCGTCCCCTCCTCCACATCACAGACCTCTCGGCCTTGCGACCGCGGGGTGAGCGCTACCCCGCGAATTCGCCGCTACCAAAGGAGCCGTTGGGTGTGAGCCGAGAGCCCACAGACGGACACAGCGCACGCATGGCGCAGCGAAGTAGATCAGTGAAGTCAGAGAGCGAGACCCCAAGTGGCTGACACCAGGGCCCGGACGTTTCTAAGTATTCGAGCACGGTGCCGTCCGTCGACACAATGCCTCGATCTTTTGCCGAGACCGAATCTCACCAGCCCATAAGCACGCTGTAATGCCCGGTTCAGCGCCGTTCAAAGTTACCCACAGCAAGCTATTGGCAACCTAGGCACAGCCTAGTGAAACTCTTCGATAGCCGGCTCATCCATTCTCATATCGAGCAGAAGATCCACCCCTTCACGCCGGTCGCGGGCCGCCCTGCCTCCAACCCTCACTCCACTCGGTTACGCGCCCACATGCACCGAACTGCTCCACTGCTCATCCTGCTGTGGTCTGGCTGTGGCGGAATGGCTGTCGAGGACTTCGAGGTCGACGTTCTCGACGAGCTCTGCCAGGCTGCCGCCGACTGCGAAGCGACCTTCGACGCGGAATCTTGCTACGATCTACTGCGGTCGATCGACCGCTCGACGTGCGACTTCGATTCAGATGCAGCTCGCGACTGTGCGGATGGGATCCCAGAAGCGCGCTGCATCGACAACGGCGACCTCGGTACCTACACATGGGAAGTGCCCGAGGCCTGCGACGCCGTCTACAGCTGCGGACCCATCTCCCTCGCTACCGAGTAGGCCTCAGGCCAGCTCGATCTGTCGAATGGTGCGGATCGCGTCAGGATCCCCCGACAGCTCGCTTGCCTGGACGACCAGCTGGCGCAGCTCGTCATGGGCCAGCGGTCGGTCCAGGAACGAGAGGTCGTAGGCCGCTCCCAGGGAGAAGTCTCGGTGGGCCGAGCCGAGGTTGCTGGCTCCAGCCGCAAAGATCGCATCGTCGACGGCCTTCTTCGTCCCGCGGCGGGTGGAGTGCACGACCGCAAGAGCAGCGCCAGCTCCGTCGGGAACGCTCCCACCCAGCTGGGCTCGCGAGTCGTAGACGCAGTCGCGCATGGAGCCGTTGAGTGAGAAGGCACCAATCGTCGTGGACACACGCCTCGCGATCCGAGGCTGCGCCTCCTGTGTCGCGGCACCCACATGTGGCGTGCAGACAATCCGTGGCTCGTCAGCGTACGGATTTTGCCACTTGGCTGCACCGGGTGCGGGCTCTTCCGGAAACACGTCGATGGCCGCTCGCCGGATGGCGCCCGACCTCACTGCAGCCAGCAGAGACTCCGAGTGGTGCAGGTTGCCTCGAGCCAGGTTGAGGTAGATGCGCGGACTGTTGTCACCGCGATCCGCCGCGAGCAAGCCCAGCACATCGTCGAGCATGTCGGCGTTGTCATGCCCCTGCGCGTCTCGCGCCGAGGTGTGAACCGTCACTGCATCACTGGTCCGGAAGAGCTCTTCGAGGGTGCCACAGCGCTCCCAGCCGAGCTCTTGACCCACCTCCTGCGCCACCATTCGGTTGTCGTAGAAGCGGATGTACATGCCCAGTTCTTGGCACCGCCGCGCCACCTGCCGGCCAATGTTCCCGAGGCCGACGAGTCCGAGTCTCTTCCCCGCGATCTCGTAGCGTCCGGAGGCCGTCTTGTTCCACTCGCTGCGACGCATCTGATCATGGGTCTCGTACAGCCTGCGGCTCAGCGCGATCAGGTGCCCCACAGCGAGCTCGACCACGGATCGGCCGTTCGACACGGGGTCGTTGAAGACCATGATTCCGTGGTCCGCCGTCGCCTGCTTGTCGACCGAGTCATCACCGATGCAGCACAGCTGGACGGCGAACAGATCGGGACAGGCCTCGACGACCGCCCGCATCACGGGTACCCGGCTGCGCTTGAACAACACCTGGGCTCCGCTGTCCCGTAGCGCCTTGATGAGCGCCGCCTCGTCCGGCACCCGGTCGAGACGGGTCACGCTCATGCCCACCTCCGCAAGGTGGGCATCCAAGCTTGCGTGCGGCGCCTCGACGATCAGGCCTCGCGTGAAGGGCTGGGTCAGGATCCGGGCCATGGTTCCTCCGTGTGGGGCGGCCGTACCTTGGCGACCGCCTCGCCGCACAGGGGCGCAACGAAAATGCCCTGTCGCTACTCGGGCGCTTCTGGGGGCAGCAGCCAGTCCGGAAGACCCGGCGCATCGAAGCCTCCGCCGTCGACATCCACCCACACAGGATTGGTGAGCGCGAACGGATGGACCGGATACTCCCGAGGAATCGGAATTGTCGGAGAGAGGAAGTCCGCGACCGCGCCAATCCCGCCCAGAGCCTCCTCGATCACGAGCTGCAGCTCGACGTAGGGGATCTCCACCGGCGTGAAGACGGGGGCCAGCTCGCCGTCGCCGTTGACGATCAGCACGTACCAGGAGTCGCGCGCTGGCGTGACGGTGTGGACCTCGTCGAGCCGTAGGACCTCGCCCGTCTCAGGTACGTCCCACACGTGGATCAGCGTCCCATTCTCGTAGAGCTCGGCGCGGTCAACATCCACCCACATCGGCGCCTGCACCCGCACCTCGATGTCGACTGCCCCACCGCCACTGCTGATCTCGCCACCGATCGGCTCCCCGTTGACCCACATCTCGACGAACGGGCCATACGAGGCGACCACCCGATGCTCCTTGACCGCGTCGGCAATCGCCTGGTCGTCCAAGAACGCGGGCTGCTCGATGTCGCTCATCACGAAGTTGCGTGGGCAGCCCGACTCGACGCTCGTCGTGCCGTGGGTGTCCGAGTTGCCGAGCGCAGTGAACCGATAGCCAAGGTTCAGCAGAGTGAACCAGTCGTCCACCTGACCCTCGTAGCCGTAGCCGAGCCGGTACACACCCGCGGCCAGGTCGTCCTGCTCTGCGAGCGTCCGCACCTGCATGTCGTAGACATCGATGGCCTCCCCGGCGGCGAAGTCATCGAGCTCCCGCTGCGTCGGCGTGCGAATGAGCTCCATCCGCTTGCCGTTGAGCAGCTCGAGCGCGTCGAAGTCCCACGTCATGCCCGCGTTCTGGATCACGGGATTCGCGAGGGAGAGCAGCGGCGTCGACACGGCCGCCATGCCTGGCTCTCCCCCGACCCCCGGAACTCCACCGTATGGATCGAAGCCGTACTGGTCGAAGTATCCGAGGATCCCGTCTCGCGGATGACCGACATAGACCATCGGCTGCTTCCCGGCGACGCGTCCCATCTGTCGGATGGATTCCACCATGTCGACCGGTGTCTTGCCCGTCCAGTCGACATGCTCCGCATCGAAGCCCGCCTCTCCGAGGAAGTCATTCTGTACCGGGAACCCCAGGAAGTGACCGTTCTCCACCGTGGTTGTCTCGATGCCGACCGCCGTCTGGACCCACTGCTCTGCTCCCATCTCTTCGACAGCGGGCGCAAAGTCGACCACGAAGTCGTGGTCCGTGGACGAGAAGAACTCGACGCCCTCGGCGGCCATCGTGCGCACCCGCTCGTGCGGCGTGACGCCGCTGTCATGCGAGGCCTGGTGGTGAACATGGAAGTCACCGCTGACCCAGCCGCGCGTGTCGACCGAGCGGACAACCTGCAGCTCGACGCGGGCCCCTTGGCTCTCGTCGATGACGAAGGGCTTCGAGGTGTCGATCTCGTACTCGATGCCGCGTGATGCGACGGCTTGGTACCTGCCTGGCGCCAGCTCGACGAGGCCATTGCCCCCCATCGAGAAGACGACCGCCTCCGCGCTCCCCGCGATGAAGCCGTCACCGAGCACAGGGTCACGCCGTGGCGCCCCGTCGAGACGGAAGATCGTGACCTTCGAGGGGATATTCCGTCCTAGCTCATCCACCACGACGAACTCGACGGCCCCCGTGCGACCGGCTCGCAGCTGAACGCGCTGCTCCTGCCCCTTCTTGATGTTCACCCGCACTGACCGCGCGGCCGGACGTCCACGCTCATGGACCCGCAGCTCCCACTCTCCGACGGGCAGCCGTCCACCGAACGAGCCATCCGCGACCACATCGAGCGGGCTCACATCGGTCTCCCACTGAGACCAGGGCATGTCGGAGCCGGGCTCGTAGACGAAGACATCTACGCCAGACAGTGGCTGATCGGAGCCGAGCTCGAGCACGTTGCCCGTGATGGTGCCGTAGGGAATCTCCCTCGCCTCGACATACTGATCGACGATGCTGCCGACATCCCCATGGCCCACGAAGAGGTAGCGCTCGTACGTGAAGGCCGAGCCTGCCTCGAAGCGACCGACCACCCCGGTGCCGGCCTTTCCGCCGCCCACAGCCACGGTCTGGGACGAGGTGAAGAGCGGGATGTAGAGGGAGCCCTCTCTCGGTGCGATCCCGTAGCTCACGCCGTCCGCAGCACCTGCCAGGAAGGGGAACTCGAAGGGCGTCTCGAGCGTGTTGATGCCCGCCGACATCGCCTCGTAGACCGCCCCATCTTCGTCGAAGCCAATCCCAGGGGCGAACACGTCGACACTGCCCCCCGAGAGGTAGAACTCACCGAGCACGAGCCCACTCTCGAGCGCCCACTCCAGCAGCGGAAGTCCTGTCTCCGTGTACTCCACCGGCTCACCCGGTGGCTCGCTAGGCCCAACGGCATCACTCACGACGGTAGCCGTCGTCTGCAGCGTGAGCCAGGGCACCCCCGGCTCGACGATGTAGTCCGTGGTCAGCCAGAGCTCGGGCATTCCCACGATCGGCCACAGCACGTCGAGCAACGACAAGAACGGCACGCTGGGTGCCTCCACACGAATCACGGCCGGTCCCTTCCCACCACCCGATTCGAGGATCCCGACCGACCCCTGCTCCTCCCCCGAGACCTCGTCCACGAGCCCCGGATGGGCGACGTTCATGTTCGCGGTGGGAAACAGCTCCGCGAACTGATCTCGGCCCTGTCCGCGCGCAAACCTCGAGTCGTGGCGCTGCAGGTCGACGTCGACGATGGAGCCGCCGAACAGCCCTGGTCCGAGGCTATTCCTGGCGGACAGCACAGCCACACGAAGGTGGTCGTTCTCCAGCAGGAGGTCCCCTTCTCGGGCGATGGCCTTCGGGCCACCGATGGCCTCGTCGAGGGAGCGAATCACCTTCGCGCGTGCGAACTCCGCATCGGAGCTGCCGCACGAGACCAACGCCAGGGCCAAGACCGAGGCGCACGGGAGCAGAAAGCGCGTCATGGGCGCCTGTAACGCGACCGCTCCGTCCGATGCAGGCGCATGTGCACCCACCGTCGGATGTCGTTACCGGCCGGCACTCGCACTGGAGCCTCGATGGCCACGCTCGCACTGGCTCTTCTGCTCGCTCTCGGTACAGCCCACGCCAAGGACGATGCCGACACCCCTCTCACGGGCGGTCTCGTCGGCGCCGGCCTGACCACCCTCGCTCCACAGAGTGCCCGTGCCGAGGGCTCGATGGTCCCCTGGGGCCAGCTGCAGACGTGGGCGACCCTCTGGGACCAGGATGTCGACCCGCAAGCCGATCCGGCCGTCTACGGAGACCCGGAGCACGACCCTGGCTTCACAATCGCCCGTGCTCGCATCGGCTTCGATGGTCTCCTGCCAATGGGAGACAGCCTCGCCGAGCACGTGCAGGTCGACTACGGCCTCTCCGTGGGCGTGGCAAGCCCCTTCGACGCACTGTCGACCGCCAGCGAAGACGTCCAGATCGTCGATGCCTTCGGCCGCTTCACCACCCCGTTCGGCATCCATCCCCTGACCGTGTCGATGGGCATGCAGCGCGTGCCCTTCACCCGCTCTGCACTGATGAGCTCCGCACAGCTTCTGTTCCAGGAGCGCACTCCGAGCACGAACTACATCGTGCCTGGTCGCGAGGTCGGTGTCGTGGTCGGGCAGGAGGTCCGGTTCGGTGAGTCGGGCTCGTCCCTCCTCGCACGCGTCGGCGCCTACAACGGCAACGGGGCCCTATACGGCGACACAGACCCGGGCGGTCTGCTGTCAGCTCGCCTCGAGTTCTCGAAGGGTGACACCTACCGCACCTGGGACCCCGACAAGGAGTGGGCACTCGGCGTGGGTCTCGGAGCGATCCGTGACTCAGCCTTTGCGACTCGGACCACAGGCATTGGTGCCGACCTCGTCGCACGCGTCTCCCTGGTCACAGTCTCGGCGGAGTTCGTTCGACGAAGCATCGAGCCAACCGACACGACCATCGTGGCGCCGGCCGTCTCGGCCACCACCGACCAGCTCGGTCTGACCGGCCAGCTCAGCCTGTGGATTCCCCTGGACGGTGAGAACGGGCTCGAGGTGGGCACACGCTACAGCTCGTTCGATGACGCTGGTGCCTTCGAGGACAATGGCGATGTCTGGCTGCTGCACAACGGCGTGACCTGGCGAGACATGCTGCCGTTCATGGACCTGGGGATCGGGTACATTCACCGCGCCGAGCCCTACGGCGCTCTTCAGAACGACACGGTCCGACTGTGGACCCAGCTTCGTCCTGCCGCTCGGTAGAGCCGTTAGCGCCTCCACCACGCTCGTCGGCGCCGAGCGAGCGTAGCGTCCACCAGACGACCAAATGCCACGGAAAATGCCGGGTCTACGACAACGTGGGCCGTGTGGTCCCTCCCCTCCGCCAGCACCCTGCCCAGCTCCGAGACCGCGACGACCTGGGCGAGCCGGGATGGCAGTCGGGCGGCAAAGCGCTCTTGGTGGTCGTCGACGTGCTCTCCACGGCGTGGCGACCGGGGAATGACGACGGGTCGGATCCCGAGCGCCCAGCAGTCGTGGAGCGAGGCCGGTCCTGCATGGCAGACCACCACCCTCGACTCTCGAATCAGCTCCCGCAGCACCCTTGGCGCAACCAGCCCCCGACAGTCGACGCCTGGCGGCGATCCGTGCGCAGCCGAGCAGAGCACGACAGGCTCCCGCTTCGACCAGTCCGCCAAGACCGCCTCCAGCTCGCGCATTGGAGCCGCATGCGTGCCGAGTGAGGCGAGGATCACAGCTCGTCTCCGAGACCGAGGATGGGCCCGACGACGGTGCCCCGACCAAGTGCCTGCCGCTGCTCGGGCCACTGCAGCACGAGCTCATCCACGAGCGGCCCAACGACGCGAGCCGTGAGAGAGGGCTGATCGATGCGATCGATCACCTCAAGAAAGACGGTCGAGATGCCTCGCAATCGGGCAGCCACGATGAACGGCACAGCCACTCCGGCGCCACTGCTCACGACCACATCCGGCTGCTCCCAGTCCAGCACAGAGCGGGCCATGTTCCAGTTTTTCCAGGCATTTCGAACACTTCGGTTCGTCGGATGAGCCGCATGGTAGACCACCTCTCCAGCCAGGCGGGCGCGAGCATCTTCCGTGTCGAAGGTGACCCATGCTCGGGCATGCTCCCGCCACCAGGCCTCGAGCCACAGAAGGTGCGCCAGGTGTCCCCCCGACGATGCCACGAACAGAGCCCTCATCTCAGTACCTCTCGGTACCCTTGCTCGAAGTCGGCAATCCGCGCATCCCAGTCCCAGGCCTTCGCGCGTGCCCTTCCGATACTCCCCGAGACAGGTCGAAGCAGGTCTCCGGGCGTCGAGAAGGAGACAACGCCAGCGCCCAGCAAGTGACGATGCGTGGGGAGGTCGCGCGCGACGACCGGCCTGCCCGCAGCCATCACCTCGAGGAGGGCGAGCCCGAAGCCCTCTGCACGCGAGGGGCACAGCACGCAGCTTGCTCGCGACAGCCAGCCACGCCAGTCCAGCTCCTCCACCGCGCCGATCCGCTCCCACGGGACGCCGAGACGCTGGGCAAGCCGATCCAGGTGCCGCCCCCAGTAGGGATCCGCGCAGGGGCCTACCGAGACGAGCCGCTTCGGTCTCGAGTCAGGATCCAGCTTGGCAACGAGCCGGATCGCGTCATCATGGCCCTTGTGGAGGGCGACACGTCCTGGGATGAGCCACAGTCCCTCCTCGGGCTGTGCGGTCAAGGCAAGCAGCGGAGCGAGGTCGTGTCCGCTCTCCATCACTTGACCCGTCGCTCCATCGTAGAGCGCCTGATCCCGTCTCGAGGTGAACCACACGGCCGCCGAGCGCCGGAGCGTGGCTTTCGTGAGGGTCCGGGCCCACAGGCGCTTCAGCCGTGAGTACCGCTCCGTGTGGAAGTACCCCCCATGGGTACTCACGACGATGGGAGCCACGTCGCTCCACACGAGCGCATCGAGCAGACCATCCAGACCATGGGCATGGACGACATCTGCGCCACGAATCCGCCTTCCCAGACCGACCGCACATGGGTAGCGACGCGGACCGAGGCGCCGCACGCGCTCATACGGCACACCGCGACAAGCCCCCTCCGGCAGCAGCCGCCCGTCTGCCACGGAGCGATGGAGCGTCACGACGCGAGGGCGGTGCCCACGGCGCAACAGGGCCTCCGACAGGCCCTGCACGAAGGTCTCCATTCCGCCCTGGGAGGGCCAGCCAATCCTGCAGACGTGCACGATGTCGAGCCCGCGCGCGTCGGACGCCATCAGATCCTCGGCTCGAAGTCTTCCGGGATCTCGTAGGCGCGGTCCCCCAGCTCGACCGCCCGGCAGCGGTCCAGCCGGAAGACCCGCTCGCCAAGGCGAAGGTGACACCAGCCCTGCAGTCTGGGGAGCCTGAGCTGCCAGATCGCCACCTCTCGGTGGACCAGCCCCCCGGTCGGATGCGACGTCGACTGGTAGTCGAGCCAGACCGTGCGGCGTCTCTCGAAAGCCCGCCGAAGCGTCTGACGCTGCGCCAGGCGAAGTGGCGAATCGGGGGCGAGCGCCCCCAACAGCGCGTCGAGCTCACCGAGCGTGACCGTCCCCGATGGGTCGAGCGCCTCGACCATGCGAACGTAGAGATCTGCTGTCGCTCGAGCGTCCGTCAGCGCCCGATGAGCGCCCTCGAGGGTGACGCCCAAGCGGTCGCAGGCAGACCTGAGGTCGTTTCGAGGGAATGCGAACAAGCGACGAGCCATCAGCAGCGTGTCCACGACGGGCACCGCAGGCAGCTCTCGGCCGCAGCTCGCGAACGCTCTCTGAAGAAACCCAAGATCGAAGGGCGCGTTGTGCGCGACGAAGATGGCCCCCTCCAGGAGCGACTCGATGCGCTGCGCGACCTCAACGAGCCTGGGTGCATCGGCCACGTCAGCATCGGAGAGTCCATGGCAGCGCATCGCGCTCTTCGACATGGAGACACCTGGAGCGATCAGCGTCGACCACTCCTCCACCGCTTCGCCGTCTCGGCGGACGATCGCGATCTCACAGATGCGATCCCGCTCCACTGACAGGCCGGTCATCTCCAAGTCGATGACCGCGACCGGTGCACGACCGAGCGGCATGTCGAGCAGCGTGGTCGCAGTGCTCACCGGCGCGGGGCCGCTCGACCGCCGAACCTCGGCTGGGGCGCCTGCTGACCGGGATGCGGCCCTCCCTTCCGGCCGCGCATGACGTACTGACGCGCGAACTCCTCGGGCCAGAACTGGAAGTACGACTGGGGGAACTGCTTGGTGTCGAGCTTTTTCTTGTTGGCGACGCGCTTCTGCAGCCCCTTCAGGAAGTCGCTCTCCGGCATGGCCTCGAGCCCCTTCGCAATCACAGACGCCGCCTCGTTCCGCTCCCCTGCCTTGACCAGACGCTGTGCCCAGATGGCATAGATCACCGCCTCCTTGGACTGGGCCGACGCCGCCTTCTCGAAGGCCTTCCATGCCTCGGGCAGGCGGTCACGCCTGACGTGAATGCAGCCGATTGCCAGCCAGGCCGTCCAGTTCTGGAACGTTCCCTTCTCGAGCCTAGGCAGCGCCTCGTCGAACTTCATCTGGAGGTAGTCGATCATTCCGACCTGCGCCTCCAGCTGCCCGTCGAGCAAGATCTGCCAGCGACCGAAGCGCTGCTTCACGTCCCGGAGCAGTGCCTTGGCCTCGTCCACTTTCCGAGCTTGAAGCAGGTGCTGAAGAGGCTTCATCGCCTCCTCGACCTGCCGCCCGGTGCGACGCGTGAGCACGAAGACCGCCACACCGAACACGGCGACCGCGGGAATGACTGCCGCGACCGCATGTAGGGCGACGGCAACCACCCCGTACGTGAGGCCACTCAGGCCCAGGGCGATCAGAATGTTGTACATGCTACGCCCTCAGGGACATCATTGGAGGTACTGCTCGCCAGTGAGCTGTGTGCGGCCGTTGAACCGGCCCGACCCTTGCTCGCTCTGCCAGGTCTCGTTCCATCCGACGATCGCGTCGAGCCGGTCGTCGTAGAGCACGAAGTCCCCGTTGGCCTCGAACAGGTGAATCACACCGTTGTCGTCGACGTACTCGCCGTCCCAGCGGAGCTGGAAGCTCCCGCACTCCACGGGGTCCCACTCTCCGGTGCCGTCGAAGGGCTGCTGGTCGATGATGACCGTAACAGACCCAGAGTCGCCCCCGAAGGCGAACTCCCAGTTGGCCCTGCCATTCGAGGGGGAGCCATGCGTCGCGTTGAAGTCGGTCTTGCGACTGTCGACCGTGAGGAAGTTGCCCCAGACCCGGTAGACCCGCCCGTTGAGCTGGGAGGCGGGGCCACAGTCCGCGGAACAAGCCTGACCGACGAGCACTGGCAACATGAACAGGGTAGCGCGCATGTGTCCTCTTTAACGACCAGGAACCCAGTGCACCCGGACGACGCACGCAACTACCTGATCCGACAGGCCTGCGAGGCGGGATTCGCACATGTCCGGCTCGTCACAGTGCGGCAGACGCCGAGGATCGCCGCCTATGACGCATGGCTCTCGGCGGGCCATCAGGCTGACATGCACTGGATGGTGCGCGGCCGAGACGATCGCGCCGAGCCCGCACGTCGCGTTCCTGGTGTCCAGACGGCTCTCGTCATCGCCGTCGACCATGCGCATCGTCGCCCCTCTGACCCCGGTGGGCTGACCGGCATGGTGGCACGGTATGCCTGGGGGCGGGACTACCACAACGTCGTCGGAAAACGTCTTCGAAAGCTGGTCAAGCGACTTCGGGGCCAGGGGATCGGCGCCTGGGGTGGCGTCGACACGGCAGCGATCCTGGAGCGCGCCTGGGCCGAGGCCTCGGGACTGGGCTTCGTGGGCAAGAACACCCTCCTGATCCGACCTGGCACCACCAGCTGGTCGGTGCTCGGAGTGGTCTTCGTCGACATGGTCGCCACGGCCGATCAGCCGATTGAGCGCGATCACTGTGGCCGCTGTACGCGGTGCCTCGTCGCCTGTCCGACGCAGGCCTTCCCCTCACCATGGACCCTCGATGCGCGACGCTGCATCGCCTACTGGACGATCGAGTCGCGCGACCTCCCTCCTCGGCGTCTTCGCGCCGGATTCGGCCGCTGGGTGTTCGGCTGCGATGTCTGCCAGGAGGTCTGTCCGCACAATCACACCCCTCCCGATCCTGTCGAGGATGCCTTCGCGCCTCGCAATGCCTGGCTCGACCTACCCGAGCTGCTCGAGACGCCAGATGACGCCCTCATCCAGAGGTTCACGGGCACTCCCCTGCGTCGCCCCGGTGCCGTCGGCCTGAAGCGAAACGCAGCCATCGTGCTCGGGAACATCGGCAGGACCGAGGCGATTGAGCCTCTTCAGAGGTATGGCCTGACCCACTCATCTCCCGTGGTCAGGGCCAGCGCGGTGTGGGCGCTGTGGCGTCTCGGAGTGCCTCCTGGCTCGCCCGACCCAGACCCGCTCGTCCGCAGCGAGCAGGAGGCCGCCCGCTGACGGTTCGCGTTACGCCCACCTCGTGGTCGAGGTACGGATCGGAGACCAGCTCATCCACCTGAGCTGGGACGAGTGGGAGGAGCGGGTCCGCGACGGGCGGATTCCCGACGACGCCGCGGTCCGGTTCCCCCCTGTCACTGGGGAAGACTTCCGCGTCGCCTCCGAGCTGGAGATGTTCACCTCGGTGCGCAGCGACGCGACGCGAGCCTGGCAGAGTCGGTTTCGGGGCTCCGCGCCGCCCATTCTGACCGCTCTGCTGGTCGGGGCACAGATCCGGATCTGGTGGTTCGCACAGGATGCTCCCACGCGCGACATGCTCGTGGCCAACCTCACGAACTGGGCTGCCCCCTGCCTCGAGAACGGCGAGGTCTGGCGTCCACTGACCATGGGCGTCCTCCACTATCGGTTCGACCACATCTTCATGAACATGGTGTTCATGGCCTACACCTCGTTCAACCTGGAGCGCGCACTCGGAAGGGCCAACCTCGCGCTGCTCTTCTTCGGATCGGTTCTGACGGGGAGCATCGCGTCCATGTTCGGTGATCCGGGCACGAGCAGCCTCGGAGCCTCTGGGGGGGTGTTCGGGCTGATGGGAGCGAGCGTGGTGTTCAGCTTCGTCCATCCGAACGTGCTGCCGGAGCGTCATCGCAGGCTCTTCGGCATGGCCATCGCTCCTTACCTGCTCTTCATGCTGTGGAGTGGCCTGCAGCGCAGCGACATCGACAACTTCAGCCATGTCGGTGGCATGCTCGGGGGCATCCTCCTGATGATGCTCCTCGACCCTCCACCCGTCGAGCGGCGCCCCGGCTGGAATCGAGCGGTCCAGCTCGGCACCACCGGCTCTGCCGCCCTGGTTCTGGGCGGTCTCGCGCTCATGGGACCACGCGTGACGCCCCTCGGCGACTCGACGCAGGTCGACCGCGCTCCGCTCCCTGCGACCGAGCTGAACGCTCGCGACGACTATCGGGCAGTGACCTGGCGAACTCCTGCGGCCTGGAAGCGCGGCATGACCAGCGCTGGCCAGATGGGCTTCGCGTCACCGGCCGGCCCCAGGGCCTGGTCCGTCCGCCTCGACGACAACGACACGACTGTCTCTTCCGCCAGCCTCGCAGCAGCCTGGCTAGCCGGAGTCGAGGAGGCCTTTGGCACCGCGGAGGCCTCTCCAGCAGCCGCCTGCGAGCTCGCTGGCGTGCCGGCCACTTGCCTCACCGCTCGGGTCGAGACCTCGGAGGGCACCCGACTGCTCGAGTGGTTCGGAGCCACGCGCGGAGTCTGGTCACTGCAGGCGACCTGGGAGGTCGAGCTCACCGCCGCAACCTGGCTGCGCCCGCTCCGGGAGCGCCTGCTGGCGAGCGTCGTGTGGAGCGACCCAGGCGAGCTCGTTGCAGCCGAGGCGGATGCGCAAGCCAGACCTACGTCGGTAAAGGCGCGCAGCCGCCTTGCTGCCGCACTCGCTCGCAGCGGCGAGGCCGAGCGAGCGGCCGAGATCCAGCGCTCGCTCATCGAGGAGGCGCCAGAGGATCCGGACCGCTGGGGCGCCCTCTTCGAGTCCGAGCGCATCGCGCCGGGCGCCGTCCCTGACCTGGATCGATGGATGGCGCGAGCCCTGAGCGAGGCGTCGTCTGTGCGAATCGTGATCGAGGTCGTCGAGGCGCTCTCGAGCCTAGGGCGCGAGGACGAGGCTCGGGGGCTGCTCGAGCTCGCCTGGGCCCAGAACCCTGGGGACCGATCGCTCAAGCGCTCCCGCCGACGACTGGGACTGCCGACCGCGCTCGACACGGAGACCCTCCTCCCCTGGGAGCTCGCACACGACCCGGCAACTCTCGAGGCTCGCGCGCCAGACGCGATGGAGGCGTACCTGGCTCGACCGCTCGCTCTCGACGGTGCTCGACTCGCGGAGCGAGAGCGTGTCGCGGCTCGTGTGATGCTCGTCGACTCGCTCCTCCGCTGGCTGGAGACCGACCCGCAGAAGTGCGTCGACGCGGTGATGTTCCTTCGCCAAGGCGCCCCGAGTGACGACGAAGAGACGCTCTCACGTACTTTGGACGAGCTGAAGCGTGGAGCAGACGGCCAGCCCCCACGCTGGATTCCGCCAGAGCTCCATGAGCACGTCGCGGGGTTGGCGCACTGTCTGACGGACACGCCTTGACCGTTGCTGTCCAGCCCCTTGCCGTTGCGATGCACTGCGCTTAGCCACCCTCTGCTTCGAGTCTTCAGGAGAACACCATGGCCCATCGCGTTGCAGTGCTCGGCTCCGGTCCCGCCGGAATGACGGCCGCGCTCTATCTCTCGCGTGCGAACCTTCCGCCCGTGGTGTTCGAGGGAGAGCAGCCGGGTGGCCAGCTGACGATCACCACCGACGTGGACAACTACCCCGGCTTCCCCGACGGCATCATGGGCCCAGAGCTCATGGAGAACATGCGAAAGCAGTGCACCCGGTTCGGTGCGGACTTCCGCTACGAGACCATCAGCGCCGTCGACCTCTCCAAGCGCCCCTTCACTCTGACGTTCGGGCTCGGCCAGACCGAGGAGTTCGACGCCGTGGTCATCGCGACGGGCGCGAGCGCACGGTACCTCGGCCTGGAGAACGAGAGCCGCCTCTCGGGCCATGGCGTCAGTGCCTGCGCCACGTGTGACGGCTTCTTCTTCCAGAACGTCCACGTCGTCGTCGTCGGCGGCGGCGACTCGGCCATGGAGGAGGCGACCTTCCTCACGCGCTTCGCCGACAAGGTCTACGTCATCCACCGCTCCGAGACGCTCAGGGCCTCCCCGGCGATGCAGGATCGCGCCATGAAGGACCCGAAGATCGAGTTCCTCTTCAACAAGAGCGTTCAGCACATCTACGGCGGCGACCTAGTGCAGGCGATGGCGTCGCTGGCCCAAGTGCGGCTGAAGGCGGCGATGGTGATGCAGGGCATCATCAACGTCTCCGAGCTCTACGGCGTCAAGCTCAAGGACGGCGACGTGGAGCGCATGG
>PKDJ01000332.1 GCA_002862545.1 Pseudomonadota bacterium | reverse complement strand
CCTCCATCCTGAGCCTTCTGTCGGGAGACCATGCCGAGCTCGATCATGTCCTCCCGCAGCTCCTGGACCTGACGAGCCACGGCATCATGGCGGTCGTCCAGCTCGTGTTGCGAGGTCTCGAGCTGTGCAAGCTCGACGTTCTGGCAGGCCGCTAGAGTGAGCAGCAGTGGGGCCAGCATCACAGTCATCCCCCGATCGCTGCGAGGGCTAACACTCACGCCGCTCGCCGTCGCAGCACTGCTGCCTGAAGCATCGCTCCGATGGCCATCAGCGTGAGGCCCATGCTCTCGCGGACGATCTCCTCCGCAAACAGGCCCGACTCGAGCAGCCCCCCGGGGCCTCGCATCGGATTGGACTCGTCGACGCCGCTCGCTGCGATCACGAGGGCCCAGGTGAGCGTCACCCCCGCCCAGGTCGCCGGCGCGACCCAGGGCAGGCGCTCGGTCGCCGCGGCGATGGAGAGCACCGCAGAGAGCGTGTACGCGCCGACCCAGAGGGCTGGGTCCGGGTCGTTCAGCTGCACACTCGCGCCAGTCACGAGGAGCAGCGCCCAGACCAGGTTGCCGATTCGCCATGGTGTCACTGCCAAAGGGGCACTCGCTCGAGGAAGCGCTCGTCCCCGATCGCGACGCAGAGGTCCTGGAGAAGCTCACGATCTGCACCCCGCCACCGCAGGTCGTCGAGGTCCTGCGGAAGTGGGACGTCGGTACAGAGCAGGGCGAGCGTCCGATACAGCTCGGCCTCGCCGCGTCGAGACGACAGGTTGGCAGCGAGTGTCTGGGCGCCCCGCACCTTCACGTCCCAGTGGTCGGGGTCGTCGGGGATCGCGGAGATGGTGCCGTAGCGCGCCAGCAGCGTCGCCGCGGACTTCGCTCCCCAGCGTGGGATGCCGGGAATGCCGTCAGCCTTGTCGCCGACCAGGGCGAGCCAGTCGGGGATGGAGGCGGGCGAGACACCCCACTTCTCGCGGACGCCGTCCTCGTCGTACGTGCGCTTCCGGATGCGGTCGTACAGAACCACCCGTGTGCCATCGACGCACTGGGCGAGATCCTTGTCGGGAACGCACAGTCGGATGCGCTCGGCTCGGTCCTTCCAGAGAAAAGCCGCTGTGGCGAGGGCGTCGTCGGCCTCGTACCGCACCATGGGCCAGGTCACGACACCGAGTGCCCGAGCAGCGCGCTCGGCGATGGGGAACTGTCGGAGCAGGCTGGGCTCGATGCCATCGCCCGTCTTGTAGCCGTCGAAGAGGTCGTTGCGGAACGACTCGATGACGCGATCGAAGGCCACAGCGAGGTAGGCGACCTCGTCCTCCATGAGCAGGCGAAGGAGGGTCCGCAGCAGGGCCTTCGTCGCTCCGACCTCCCCTCCGTCGGGGCCCGCAGACTTCGGAGCTCCGTAGTAGCAGCGGAACAGCTCGAACGTTCCATCGACAAGGTTGACCCGCACCCCACCCTCCGTGCCTGCGAAACCTACCTCACGGCGGACAGGACCTGCTGATTGAAAACGCGGGACGCCTCCAGGTTCGGAGCATGACGCGTGCGGTCCAGGACCACGAGACGGGCATCAGAGCGTGATGCAGCGAGGCGCTCACCCACCTCCGGTGGAAACAGCGGGTCGTGACTGCCCCACAGCAGCAACGTCTTCGGAGGCAGCTGGTAGTCGAGGTCGCTCCGCTCGTCCCTCAAGCTGTCGAGTGCGCGCAGGAGCTGGCGCTTCTCGTGGTGACGGTCCGAGAACATGTGGTCGTAGACCTGCTTCAGCACCCAGCTGGGGGTCGGCGGCGGTCGATACCATGCGAGCTCGATCAGGCGGCGCACATCCTGCCAGCGCTCGGGAACGACGATGTCCGAGACGTCTCCGACCCCGAACCGCTCCAGCATGCCGGCATGGTCGATGTCGGTGTAGGTCGGCCCAGGGCTCGCGACGAGGACCACGCGTCGCGTCCGCCCCGGGTGCTCGTGCGCGAGCGCCTGAAGCACCAGGCCGCCGTAGGAGATGCCGACGGCGTCGAACTGGCGAACGTGCAGCGCGTCGAGCCAGGCAAGGATGGCTGTCGCCTGGTCCTCTAGAGCGAACGAGCGTCCATCTCCCTGGCTCTTGCCGAAGTAGAGCAGGTCTGGGACGAGGAGGGTCCGGTGGCGTGCGAGCGCTCGGACCTGGGGATGCCAGCACCACAGAGCATCGGCGCCGAAGCCGTGGATGAGCAGCAGGGGGGGACCGCTTCCACCCACCCAGCCATGAACCGTCGACGGCCCCACGTCGATCGTGACCGAGCGGAGCCCGGCAGCGCGCACACGCAGCTGGAGGAGGCGCTCGAGCCCTGGATAGAAGCCAGGGATCATCGGTCGAGACCCGCGGCGATGCCGAGTCCGATGTCGGGGCGGTCCGTGATGACCGCCGCCGCACCGTTGCGGATGAGCCAGGCCATGCGGGTCGGGTCGTTCACGGTCCACACCCACACGGGGAGACCCGCAAGGCGCATGCGACGCAGGAGGCCTGCGCGGACCAAGGCCTGGTTTGGAGCGACGAAGGTCGCACCGCAGCGACGTGCTCGTCGGGCAGGGAAGAGCTCCGACAGGCGAGTCCGCACCCTAGACAGCGGTGCGCCGACACCGAGCAGCAGGCCGACCTCGGCCTGGGGAGCGAGTCGCCGGAGCTGTGCCACGGTCTCGTCCACGAAGGACGTGTACACGACGCGCTCAGGCGGAAGGTGGCGCTCGACCGTGGCGACGGTGGCGGCCTCGGTGCCCGGCTCCTTCAGCTCTACGTCGAAGCAGAGGTCCCGCCCCCAGCCATCGAGCACCTCGTCGAGTGTGCACAGCGTGTAGCCGGCCTGCTCGGCGCAGGTGCGGGCCTGGGCGAGGGTGAGGCGTGCGAGAGACGCGCCCGCGACGTCCGCGTCGTGGTGGACGACCAGGGCTCCGTCTGAGGTGCGGCGCACGTCGATCTCGGCCCAGCGAGCCCCTGTTGCGACCGTGACATCGAACGCGTCGGGGGTGTTGCCGTAGGGCACCAGGCCGGACGCGCCACGATGCGCTACAACCCTGGTTTGCGCCACCCTTCCTCCATGGACTGGCGGCGGCGTAACCTGCTGAGCGGCGGCGGTCGGGTGACAGCGGCGCCTCCACGGGCGATGTACATTCTCCCTCCTACGAAGGGGACTCTCCATGCCGGTGCGGATCACGTCAGAGGTCGACCTTCCGACCAACCCCAACTGCTTGTTGTTCGCGGCAGATGCCACGGATGT
Source organism: Pseudomonadota bacterium (assembly GCA_002862545.1). Taxonomy (GTDB): domain Bacteria; phylum Myxococcota_A; class UBA796; order UBA796. The sequence goes on along the minus strand of PKDJ01000332.1, from coordinate 15,032 downwards.
CCTGGTGGGCCGTCCGTGGGCCGATGTGCAGCGCATCGCCGCGCGCGCGCTGCGCAAGTTCCACGACGCGTCGGGCCTCGTCGCGTCGGCCGCCTTCTCGTGGAGGGTGAACCTCGATCGGATGAATCGTCGCCACACCCAGGTGACGATGATCTTCGTGATCGATGGACCGGCGACGGCCGAGCAGCTTCAGATCATCGAGGACGTGGCTGCGAACTCCGCAGTCTACTGGACGCAGAGCAGCATCGAGCGAATCCCGGCCAACGCTATCCAGAGCTTGGTCGCGCGAGATGGGCGTCTGTACCAGCTCTGGTCGAAGACCGAAGATGGCTGCTTCGCCTACCAGCTGATGCTCCACGGCGCGAGTGTCCGCTTGCACCGGGCCTCGCCGGATCGGGTGCGCGCCGACACCTTTCTCCCCAGCGTGACCCACGCCGTCGGGCACGCCGTCCTGCCTGCAGACCGTGAGCTCGAGTGCATGCGCCTGGCCTTCGCGCAGCACTTCGCTCGCAAGGTGATCGAGGCCGACGGTCGAATCCTTCCCGACGAGGAGGAGTTCATGGCCTCGGTCTTCCCGACCGACGTGATGCGGGAGCTGGGTGTCGACGACCGAGCGAATCGGGAGCGCGCACTCGTGAAGGGGCTCAGGAGGCTTCCCGAGAAGCTGGGTCATCACGACAAGCTGGCGCTCGTGGGCCTGCTCTTCTCGGCCTGCTTCAGCGACGGCAACCTCGACGCTCGCGAGATGAAGGTCCTGAAGGAGGCAGGCGAGCGACTCGGGCTCACGCGGGAAGAAGTCGTGAAGTACCTGCAGCGCTTCTGGTAGCGCTCCATGGCCGACCGCCGAGTGCGACTGTATAGTGGGGAGCGCTCGTGGGTCGAAGATGGAGACTCTCATGCACCAGACATTGTTCGTTGGGGCCCTCGCCCTGGCACTCTCCGCCTGCGGCGGCACGAAGTCGACCGAGACGGGCGACACCGGCTCGGACACCACCGCGACCGGCACGCCCGCGGGCACGGGCACGGGGGCGGGGACGACGTCCGGCACCGCGACCGGCAGCACGCCGACCGGCACGGGTGGCACCGCGACTGGCAGCACGCCGACCGGCACGACGGGCACGGGCACGACGGGCACGGGCACGGGCACAACCAGCCTCGAGTGCACCGACCCGCGCGTCCCGCTGGAGGTGACGGTCGGTGTGGGGGAGTTCGACTGCGCCTTTGCCGACAGCGCCACCGAGGTGGTCCTGTTCAACGGTCCGCAGGGGGGCTGGCACGTCGATGCGTGCTTCACGGCCGAGAACGTTCCGGAGGCCGTGTTCTTCACCACGAAGGTCACGCTGATCGACGACGGCATCCAGATCGCGGGCAGCGACGAGTACGCTGATCGTGTCGGGGTTGCGCTGGTCGACTACGACGAGACCGCCTGTACCGGCCACTTCGAGGGTGCCCGAGGCCTGATCAATGACCAGTGGGTCGCGTGGCCCACCGAGGAGGAGGTCTGCGCCTGGGAAGGCTTGATGATCCGCATCGAGGTCGAGCTTCACGACTTCGAGAACGACCGCCGCGGCAGCGATGTGATCGAGCTTCCGGCCGTGCTCGAGGGCGCTGACGGGCCCTTCGACTGCTCCGACTTCACGGGCTGACCGGCTTGTCGGGGCAGCGCTCCGGGTGGCTCTCGCAGTAGGGCCCCACCGGGATCTTCGCGGCCTCGCTGTAGCCGACGGGCAGCCACACGACGCCCAGGGTGGTGCGGTACCAGACCTCCCAGCCGTGGTAGCCACGGTAGGCGAGGGGGTCTCTCGCGAGCACCTGGGCGTAGGCCTTCACCGAGCGAACGTACCGGTCGCTGTGGTTGTAGGCCCACAGGGCCTTGTCGACGTTCTCGGCGGCCCCCATCGCGGCCAGATATTTTCCGGCGGCGAGGATCGCGTCTCGGTCATCGTCGATGTCGCCCTCGCCATAGGCCTTCCACGTCGCCGGCATGAACTGCATCGGGCCACGTGCGCCGACGTGGGACAGGCCGCGGAGGCGTCCCGTGCGCGTCTCGACCAAGTGGATGCCCGCGAGGATCTCCCAGGGAACGCCGTGGAGCTCCTCGGCCTCCTGGTAGTGACGGAGCAGCGCCTCCGCAGGCGTGGGGGGTGCGATTGTCCAGTCGGGCAGCGTGCCGCGCTTGCGGGTGACGGTTCCTGAGGCGTCGCGGGTCGCGGCGATGTTGAGCGCTGCGACCTCGCGCCACTGCTCGGGCAGGGCCTCCATCACGGACGCTTCGAGGACTGGATCGCGCGTGAGGGCTCGGTAGATGACCTGCTGGCGGTGCCCCCAGCTGTGCAGGACCGGCCCCTGATGCGCTGGGTCGCGCAGGGTCTCCTCGACCTGGACAAGCTGGGCGGCGAGTGCCTCCGGGTGCGACGCAAGCGAGAGCTCTGCAGGCTCGAGTGCCGGTGGCTCGGGCTCGGGCTCGGGCGGCGGTGCTGCGGCGATCTCCGGCGCAGGCGTGGGGGCCTCGGAAGGTGCGACTGGAGGCGTGGCGCAGGCGAGCAGCAGGAAGAGCAGGGTCACGCCATCACTCCGCGTCGGGCACGAACTCGAGGCACACGCTGTTGATGCAGTACCGGGTGAACGAGGGCGGTGGGCCGTCACGGAAGACGTGCCCGAGGTGGCTGTCGCAGCGGCTGCACAGGACCTCGGTTCGCAGCATGCCGTGCGAGAGATCGCGCTTGGTGCGGATGGCGCCCGAGTCGGCCGCGGCCGAGAAGGCGGGCCAGCCGCAGCCGGAGTGGTACTTGCTGTCCGCGTGGAACAGGACCTGGGAACAGGCTGCGCAGTGGTAGGTTCCTGCCGCGAAGTGGTCGGTCAGGGCACCCGTGAAGGCGCGCTCGGTGCCGGCCTGCCGCAGCACGGCGAACTGCAGAGGTGTGAGGCGGTCGCGCCACTCGGCGTCGGTCTTCGGCAGATCATCAGACATGCGGTCCCCCGGCTGGTCGACTTACCCCGTTTGGTCTACGCAGCGCGGTCGTCGTTGCGCCAGGGGACGCCTGGAGGTCTCACTCGTCGACCCGATAGGCGGACCACAGGAGGGGCATGGGCTGGTGGATGATCGGAGCGGCGGTCGCGTTCGCGCCACCACCGGAGTGGGAGCCCTCTCTCGCCGACTGGTCCGTCGAGCGGCACGTCTTCAGCATGCCGGACGGGCTTCGGGTCGTGGTCGAGCATCGCCCCTCGGCCGCGTCGGTGCGGGTCGTCACACGGATCGATGGGGGGCGTGTTGCCGAGGGCGTCCCTGGGGCGGCCTGGCACGCGACGGACCTCTGGCGCGGTGCGGGTGTCGCCCCGAGCGGACGCGATGTCGACACGGCGTATGCCCTGGAGGGGGCTGGTCTCTCGGCGTCGATCGGTCCCGATGCGGCCGTCCTCACCGTGGAGGGGCCTGCGAGCTCGGCTGACACGCTCCTCGGACTCGAGGCGGTGCGGCTTCGGGGGGCCTGGCTGTCGCAAGCCCCAGCGCGAGAGCCGTCGATGCCTGCATGGGCCGACGCTCGCGACGGAGCCTGGCTCGGACCCCTCTTCGACGCGGTGTATCCGGAGCCGCACGCCTACCATGGCCTGTACGGTCTGGAGTCGGCTCGGGCCGAGGCCGAGGCCTGGGTCGTCGACACCTGGCGCCCAGAGAACACGACCGTGGTGGTCTCGGGGCCGGTCGCCCCGCGGCGGGCGCTCTGTGCGCTCGTGGGGTCGCGCGCCTGCGTCGTCGATGTGGTGACCCAGCCCGTCGAGTCCGAGGCACTCGTCTCCGCCGACCTCACGGCGCCCCCGGCCGCAGAGGCTCGTCTCCGCATGGCTCCTCTGGTGTCTGCCGGCACGACGCAGCTTCAGCGTGCGGCCTACCCTGTCTCCGAGCCGGTGCTGCTCCTGGGGTGGTCGGGGCCAGGGACGGACGCACACTTGACCGGCTTGCCCATGCAGTGGGTCGTCGACGCCGGTGTGTCCTGGGTGCAGCGCGAGCTCGAGCGCGCGCTGCCGAACGATCGCGTCCGGCGGGTGCGGTGCTGGTGGATCGAGGGGGCCGCCAGCGGGACGACCGTGTGTGCGCTGTTCCTTCGACATGAAGCGAACACCTCTCGGGTCGTGCGCATGGCGACCTCGGCGATCCGCCCGAGAGGACTGGAGGCGCACGTGGAGGCGTGGAAGCGTCGTGCACGCGCCAGCACGCTCTCGGCGCTCGACTCCCCCGACGCGCTCGAGCAGCTCGCGGCACACTTCTCCCGCACGGGGCGCACGACGTTCCTGACGGATCGTCTCGATGCGATCAACGCCGTCGATGCCGAGATGCTCCGAGCGATGGTGCGGGCGGTGTACGTCCCCGGCCGGGCCGGACGGGTGTTGGTGGAGGACGGACGGACGGTGCGGTAGCCTGCAGGGCAACGGAGGCCTGATGTCCTACTTCGATCACGTCCGCTGTCCGAACTGTCGCTCGATGCTCAACCCGGAGCAGCTCGGTGGACGACTAGGCTTTGCGTGCCCGTACTGTGGCAACCAGCTCTCGGGGAAGGACCTCTTCGGCGTCGCGGCGGCCTTCAGCGAGGAGGAGCAGCCCGACCTCACGCTGGAAGATCTGATGCGCGCCGACGGTGGTGTGGGCGCTCCGGCGGACTTTGGCGCGATGCCCCACGCGACACAGCAAGCCCTGCGGCGTGAGGCGGGGCGGGCGCAGCCCGTGTCAGGCCGAGGTGAGATGGTCCCGTCACCCCGTGACGATGACGACGACGACGGCGGTGGTGGCGGGAGCGCGCTCGATCTGATGCGGAAGATGAAGAAGCGCTAGCGCGGGTCAGTCGCACGCGCGGCTGCAGCTCGGAGGCAGCTTTCCTGCCGTGAGCTCCACGCAGTCGAAGCGCGCGAGGTCGTCCAGACAGGAGCGTCCCTCCCCTGAGACGAAGCGCTCGCCGTCCGCGCAGGCGCCGGCACCATCGGCGTACCAGGAGGTCACCGTGTCGGTGCACGCAGCCTCGTCGTCGTGGAGGCAGAGCACCTCGGTGCAGTCCGCCTCGAGGTTGTCGTAGCAGGTGAACAGGGCCTCGCAGTAGGCCGGTGGAAGCTCCTCGATGAAGACCTTCTCGGAATAGCAGCCGGCCGCCGTGAAGAGGGCGAGCAGCGCGAGAGCGACGCGAGCATGTGGCACGGTGAGACCTCCAGCGAGCTTCTGCCCACGCCCGAGGTCTATCTTCTCGCGGCGGCGGTGAGCAGTCCCCGCCCACCCGACCGAGACAGGGAGCCCTGCAGTCGGGTAGAAGTGAGCATGCGGTTCATCTTCTCCATGTCCATGGTCGTGCTGTGTGCTTGCGGTGGCGGCGACGCCGAGCGTCTGTCCGACTACACCCTGCGCATCACCCCCCGAGTGCTCGAGGGGCAGGACCCCTTCGGCGGCGGCGCGACGGTGAAGCTCTGGCTTCAGGAGCCGGAGCAGGAGCCGATGGTCACCTTCCTGGGAGGGGCATCGGGCTCCCCCGAGCTGGGGGAGCAACCTCCCGTCGCTGCGGGCAGCACGGTGGCGCTCCTGGTCGAGGACGGCGGGGCCGACGACGGAGGCTGGAGTCCGACCGCTCTGCAGGCCTGGGGGGGCACGACACTCTCAGAGGCGCTCGGTTCGGGTACGGGGGAGGTCGCGCTCACCGTGACGGTCGCGAGCTCCTATGAGGTCGGGGCTCTCGACCGACTCGGCAACGCCAAGCTGACGATGAAGAGCGGCACGGCGGTGCTGCCGAGTGGCGAGGTCCTGCTGTTCGGCGGCACCTCGGACCAGGACTCGAGCGGCAACGAGACCGACCGCATCCTTCGAATGGGCGACATCAACGGAGACGACTGGTCGTTCTCAACCATGTCGGCCAAGCTCCCGAGTGCGCGAGCGGGCTGCAGTGCCACGACGGTCGAGGTCGGTGGAAAACCCCTGGTCTTCGTCGCGGGTGGTGGCCTGCGCTCAGGCGAGACGTACTCCAACGAAGACCACTCGACCTGGGCCGGTCTGTACGATCCCGACTCCGACACCTTCGTCTGGGACAAGCCCAGGGCGCTCTCGCAGGGAATGTCCGACCACACAGCGGTCCGGATGGCGAACGACAACGTGCTGCTGGTCGGTCGAGCACCAACCTTCGTCAACGAGGTGGCGGCCTTCGAGCTGTTCGACCCCGACTCCGAGCGGGTTGTGGCCTCTGGTGAGCTGGAGGGGCTGGGAGCGCACGGCCTGATGGCGGCCTCTCTCGGGCTCGATGGTGCTCTCGTCTGTGGCGGCGCCTTGATCTCCGACGCGAACTTTGATCTGCCTCTCGAGCCCCAGGACGGCTGTGTGCGCATCGATCTGCAGGGGACGGTACGCGAGGCCGAGGCCTTGCCGACGCCCACCGCACTCGGCTCGATGGTCGGCCTCAGTGACGGCAGCGTGCTCCTCACGGGCGGCCTGGTGACGGCGCTCAACGAGACCATCACCGTGGCTGCGTCGTCGCAGGCCAAGCTGTACGCGTCCGGTACCTGGAGCGACGTTGGGCCGCTCGAGGTCCCGCGATCCCACCACCGCTCCATTCCGATGCACGACGGCGGCGCCATGCTCATCGGAGGTGCCGAAGAGAGTGGCCTGTGGCGCGCCGACAACGATGTGCCAGTGCAGTGCGCCGAGCGCTTCGATCCCGCCGGCAAGTCCTTCGAGCAGGTCGGCTGCAACGGCGCCGGCTCCGGTGCCGAGCCAAGCGTGGCGTGGTGGCCGGGCCGCGGTGCCTTCGTGCTCGAGGGCTGGAGCACGGAGAGCGGCAGCGCCGAGGGCGGTGCGCTCTACGGCTGGGTCGGGATGGGCCCAGAGTGAGGCGCCGCTAGAAGCGTGCGCGGGCTCCGAGGAGGGGCAGGAAGGGCGGTCCTCTGACGAACTGCTCCTCGCTGTAGTCATAGCTCCAGGCCGGGTAGAGCTGGGTCGCGGAGGGCGGCACGAACCACAGCTCGCTGGACAGCGACAGCGACCACCGGTCGAAGGTCCAGGTGTAGGCTGCGCGCAGATCGATCTTGGCGTACGCGGGCAGGCGCGCAGCATTGTCGGGGCCCGTGAGGGGCACCCAGGCATCGCGGGTGGCGTCGTAGAGACTCGAGGTGATCGGCGTATAGGGCAGCCCCGTGGCGTAGCGGAAGCGGGCGCCGAGGCTCCAGCGGCGAACATCCCACGAGGCGACGAGGCCGCCCGAGACGCGCTGGTCGCCATCTGCGGGAGCCGTGCGGCCGCCGGCCGACTCCACGGTCGCGCCAGAGACAGCCAGCCATCCCCAGAGGAAGAAGGCCTCGCGGACGCGGTAGCGGGTGATGGCCTCCACTCCCCAGGCATCGCCGCGAGCCCGCGCTGCGGCGGGTCGATCCACCGGGAAGACCAGAGGGTCCACCAGCCACTTGCGGTAGCCGTCGAGTCCCAGCTCGAGGCGTCCGGCGATGGTCTGCTCGAGGCCCGCGGACACCTGCCAGGAATCCGTCGTGGGCAGCGCAGGGTCGCCGGTGCCCGGGATCAGGTGCTCGCTGTCGGGGCGCTGCTGGTAGCGACCAGTGCCCAGCTTCAGGGCGGTCTGCTCGGCGATGCGCACGCGGGTGGTGAGTCGCGGCTCCACGAGCGGCTCCCAGCCTACGCTGTCGACACCGACGCGCACCCCAGGAATCACGCGGACGGGACCCGCAGCGAGGTGAGCGCTGGAGTAGGCCGCGGCGAGGGTGCGCACGAGGCCGTCGGTGACGGAGACGCCGCGTGCGAGCGCGGGCGCCTCCTCCGCCACGAGCAGGCCGTCGTAGCCCGCGGCGTCCACGTCGAGCTCAACAAGGTGCTGCTGGAGCTCGTACCCCGCCTCCCAGGTGAGGGCCTCGGAGGGCTGGCCGCGCGCGTCGAGTCGGCTGGAGAGGGTCCACTCGTCGAGGGACTCTGAGCCCGTGCCTGCCAGGGTGCTGGCGCGACGATGGTGCACCGCGGCAGCCACCACCCGGCCTTCGGCGCCCTGCCGGGACCAGCGATGGTGTCCGGAGAAGACCTGGAAGCGTCGCGCGAACTCCAGGCGAGGGGTCTGGGTGCGCTCCACGGGGTCGAGGACGTCCAGCTCGCCGGCCGCTCGGGTGTAGGCATCACCCGCTCCCCACACGGACAGGCCCGTGCCGCGCGCCCCTTCACCGCGCTCGACCCGCACGAGGAAGTCGTGGAAGCGCGGAAAGATTGGGTACTGCTCTGACTGGCGCCCAGCGGCATCGAAGTAGGAACGGCGTCCAGCTGCTGCGGCCCACCAGCCCTTGCCGAGTGGGGTGCGCACGTCGCCGCCCGCCATCACATAGTTCAGGCTGGCGCCGCCGTGGACTGCCGAGGGAGCCTCTCGGGTGGACTCGGCCTCGACCACGGCGCCGACCGCGTTGCCGTAGCTCGCGCCGAAGGTCGAGGGGTAGAGCTCGAGGAGTCCCAGCTGAGAGGTGGGGAACACACTTGCGTATTGGTTGTAGTGGTACAGGTAGGGGACCTCGACACCATCGAGGTAGTACCGGTTGTCGCCGGGTGCGCTGCCGCGGACCGAGAGGCTCCCCTGGCCGGGGCTGTACTCGCGCTGGACCGTCACGCCAGGCAGGGACTGGACCAGCCGCACGCTGTCGTCGAGTGCGCCCGGTGTCTCCAGGGCCATCTCGGCATCCATCGTGTGCCGCGTCGCGTGGGCGGAAGGCCGGAAGGACTCGACGACGATCTCGAGTCCCGGTGCGGGCTCGACGAACAGGGTGACGCTGTCGGCGCCCTTGAGCTCGAGCTCCGCTGACGCATGGGCTACCGGCCGCACCGCGAGGCGCTCGCCGGGCTCTGCATCCACCAGGATGCGACCGCGCGCGTCGGTCGTGCCCAAGAGCGTCTCGCCGCGGCGCACCTCGGCCTGTGCCACGGGCGCGCCCGTGCCTCGCTCGAGGACGCGCATCTCCAGCTCGGCGGCGACGGCGGCCAGTGCGAGCCAGAGAATCATGGTGCATCCAGCACGACGCGGAGCCCAATGAGCTCCGAGCGGGTGCAGACTTGGGTGAGCAGCAGAGTGGGTGTGAAGGCCTGGTCGGTGCAGGGGAGGGGATCGGCGGAGATCTCGTCTCCGACCACCTCGGGTGCGACCAGCGCGAGCCCGGTCGGGGAGCTGTCGTCTGCCGCGAGCGTGGCCTGCACGCGGCCTTCGGGGAGCTCTCCAGCGAGCCAGCGGCCCTCGATCTCCACCCCCGCCGGCTCGGGACCGACCCAGAGGTCGTGTGCGCGAAAGGCGGCGCTGCCCTCGCGGTCGAGGGCGAGGGCCAGGACCGTGACCGGGCCGTCGTCTCCGGGACGAGCGGTCTCGATGTCGCTGCCGTCGAGCTCGATGGTGCCTGGGGTCCAGTCTGCGGAGTCGGGCGTGAGCTCCAGCCACGTGCCCGTCGTCGACATCCAGCGGACCGTGACGGCCTCGGCCTCGCCGTCCACGCGGGCGGTGAACCTAAGGAACCCGTCGGCCTCGATGGCCTCGACGGGTGACGTGCGGGCTCGAGCCCGGCGGTCGAGGGTGTCGCTGTCGAGGGTGCGGACGGTCCAGGGAAGGGCAGCCAGCGACAGGGGGCCGAGAGACCACGCGGGCGCCTCGCTGGCGGGGTCGGCAAAGGCGCGCGCCACCTCGCCGTCGGGGCTGATGGCCACCAGCGCGAGTCGGGCATCCTCGCTGGGGCGGACCAGCGGGGGCCTCGGACCCTCGGCGTCGGGCGGGGTGTCGGGCGTGAGCATCGACACGGCGTCCACGGTGGGCGCGACCCAGTGCCAGTGAAGCGCCACGGGCGTGTCGGACCAGGGCCGCCCCTCGACGACCACAGCGACCTCGGGGATCAGCGGGTCTCCCGCCGCAGCGGCCGGCGCCGAGAGGGCGGCGACTCGGAAGCCGGTGAGGTCCTGGCGGTCGGCGCCGAAGGGCGCCTGGCAGGCGAGCAGGAGGAACAGGAGCATGGGAGGCGCCGGTATCCCGCTCGAGTCAGCACGGCGGCTGTCACCCCCGCGGTGAGATCGCCTATGACTCCGGCCCCTGGTCGAGGACTCTCATGTGGCGTCTACCCGCGCTCCTCGCGATGCTCTCGGCCTGCAACGAGGCAGGCATCCGCGTGTCGAACGACGCGCCTGAGGCCGAGATCGTCGATCCGGCCGAGGGCGGGCAGGTCTTCGAGGGTGTGCCCGTGACGCTCGACGGGGCGGCCACGGACAGCGACAATGCCGAGTTCGACCTCGAGGCGCGCTGGCGCGTCGACGGCGTCACGGTCTGCGACTGGAGCGAGGCCGACGACGACGGCACGACGACCTGTGAGGCCGCCCTCGTCGGTGGCGCCGCAGGTCAGATTGTGCTTCAGGTGCGCGACCCGCGTGGAGCGAGCGGCAGTGATCGCATCAGCGTGGTCGTCGTGCCCACCGACGCGCCCACGGCGACCATCACCGCTCCAGAGCCGGACGGCGTGTACTACAGCGACCAGCTGATCACCCTCGCGGGCGTGGTCGCCGATGCGGAGGATGCCGCGGAGGCACTCACGGCGACGTGGACCTCCACCTCTGGCGTCGACCTGACGCGCGTCAACGCGACGCCGACCTCCGATGGCTCCGTCGAGGGCTCGGCACTGCTGCTGGAGGGGCTGGACCGATGGGACGCAGATGGCCTTCGAGGACTGGCACCCGCTGGAGCAGACCGGCGACGGCGACTGCGCGCGCTACAACCGGTACGGCGTGGGGGCCTGGAACGATGCGGGCTGCGACATCACGCTGATCGCAGCGGTCTGCCAGACGATGCTCTGACCGGCTCGCGAGGGGTCGACGCCGAAGGACGGGCGTGGCAGGCTTGGCCAGCGTGGAGGAATCGATGCGCCACACTGTGATCCTGCTGGGGCTGCTCCTCGGCTGTCAGCCCAAGGAAGACTGCAGCGACCCGTCGTACGCGTCCTGCTGCACGTCGTCCCACACCTGCCAGAACGGCGACTGCGTCTGTGAGACCGAGGGCCTCGAGGGCGAGCCCTGTGACGACGAAGAGTCCTGTGTCGAGGCCTGTGAGGTGTGCACGGGAGACGACGGTGGACAGCTGCTCGAGACGCCGTCCGAGGACTGAGGCGCGCGCCGTCCCATGCGCCCACCGGCTGCGGTGACCGAGGTTCGGCTGGCGCCCTTGGCGGGTCGCGAGTTGCTGCGACCGGGCGCGGATGGGAAGATGCGCGGGCCGCAAAGGGGTGAACTGTGCTGTGGATGCTCTGCCTGTGGATGGGGGCCGCGTCAGCCCAAGGGCTGCCGACGGACGACCTCCCGCCGCCTCCTCCACCCGTGCCCGATGACCAGCTCCCCGTGCCCCCCGCACCTGCTGTCGAGTCCGACGGGATCGGCGTCGCGGCACCTGACCAGCGCACATCGATGGACGTCGAGATCTACATTCGGGGTGACGGCACGCTCTACCTCGGTGATGCGATCATCGTGCCGCTCGACCTGCCCGACCTCCTCATCGAGATGCAGGAGGAGATGCCGCAGCTGCGCGCGGTCGTGCTGGCCGAGGAGGGAGCGCGCTGGGCCGACGTGCAGGTCGCGATCGCCAAGGCGAAGGAGGCGGGTGTCGAGGTGGCGCTCGAGCTGCCTGGTGAGGGCGAGAGCGGAGCGGTCGATCCGTTGTTCCCAGAGGGGGGCGCCGAGGCGCTCGAGATTGGCCTGACCGCTGAGCAAGAGAAGCTGCTCAAGCCCAAGCACGGAAAGCTGCCGCAGAATCCGTACTCGACGACTGACTTCACGGCCTACACCCTGGAGTTCGGTGAGGCCCGCATCGGTCTGGTCGATCTGACCTACGGCATCGCTCCGCGTCTGCAGATCTCCACCGTGCCGGTGCTCGATGCCTTCTTGGTCCCGAACGTCGGACTCAAGGGCACGGTGATGAACGAGGGGAGGGTCGCGATCGCGCTCGGCGGCTCGTACTACGGCGTCCTGCTGCAGCAGATCGGCGACAGCTTCATCGGTGAGGAGCTCGGGCTGTCAGGCACAGCGGAGGGTGAGGCCCTGTTCACGGCGCGGGCGTCCCTGTGGGGGCTGTACGGGGCCACGTCCATCCGGATCTTCGACTCGATGTCGATGCACCTCCGGCTGAACTACCTCAACGCCAACGCCTCGGGGCAGTACGACCTGTCGCAGGCTCCAGTGGCCATCGCCCCTGGCCTCGACGTGAGCGACGTCACGCTCGTGCCCAAGCTCGTCGGTGAGACGGTGTACTTCTCGGCAGCCATCGATCAGCGCTTCAATCGCCGCGATAGCCTGTTCCTGCGCTTCCGTGGGCCTCTGTTCGCGTCGGCACGCGGCATCCTCCAGGACACCCCCGTCGGCAACAGCGCCAGCTACGACATCATCGCCGCGTACCGTCAGTTCGTCAGTCCGCTCGACTACTACTCTGCGACACTCGGGTGGCAGTTCCAGTGGAAGCACCTCGAGGCGCGGGTCGGCTTCGGCACGTCCTTCCCGCAGGGGGTGTGGTTGTTCCAGACCTTCGACCTCGGGTACCGCTTTGGTGGAAAGACGCGGATCCAGGAGAAGCGCATGCGGAAGGGGTACCGCAACAACCTCAAGGATCTCGAAGAGCTCGGTGACGCGCCTCTTCCGCCACCGCCGCCGCCCGAGTAGCGGGCCTCAGGTGGCGAACACCTGAGCATCATCGGCGAACGCCTTGAACTCCAGCGCGTTGCCGGAGGGGTCGCGGAAGAACATCGTGTGCTGCTCGCCGACCTCGCCCTCGAAGCGCACGGTCGGCGGAATCACGAAGCGGACCTTGCCCTCGAGGTGCGCGGCGAGGTCTCGGAACTCGGCGATCGACAGGATCACGCCAAAGTGCGGGACGGGGACCTCCTCGCCGTCGACGGGATTGGCGCCAGCGTCACCCGCGCCCTCCGCGACGTGCACCACGAGCTGGTGTCCGAAGAGGTCGAAGTCGCACCAGCGCTCGGAGTGTCGCCCCTCGGGGCAGCGCAGCACGTCGCCGTAGAAGGCGCGCGCTGCTGCGAGGTCGTGGACCGGAATGGCGAGGTGGAAGCGAGGAGGCATGGGCGGTACCTGCGGGGTCTAGGGTGCGCGGCCGGTCGGATCCTCGGAGCCCGGACACGGGCCGGCGTGAGCGTAGCGCCGCCCGACGCAGCTGGAGCTGCTGTGGAAGGTCATGCCGCGGCAGCCGCAGAAGGGGCGGCGGTCTCGGGTGCATGCACGCTGACGTGAGACGCACGTGCCGGGTGCGTCGTCGGTGCAGCCCTGGCCCTCGCAGAGGCCGCTCGCGCACTCCGAGGCCGCGAGGCAGGAGGCCCCGTCGGGGAGGTCGGTGGGGGGAGCGGCTGCTTGCTCGGGAGCGGGTGGCTCGGCGGTGGTCGGGGCAGCCTCCGCGTCTGCGGGTACCTCTGCGTCTGCGGGTGCCTCGGCGTCTGCGGGGGGCTCCTCGGCCGGCGTCTCCTCACCCGTCGAGGCCTCCTCACCGGCAGGCTCGCCGGCGTCCTCGGGCGTGGCCTCGGCCGCGGTGGTCTCGACCGGGGCTGGGGCTGCTGCGGGCGCAGGCTCGGGGGCGGACGGGCCACCGCAGGCGATGAGCAAGGCGAGGGCGAGGGCACGCATGAGGGCTCCGTTCGGCGATGGGCCGGGATAACCCGCACCGGGGAGAGACGATGCCCGAAGCGATTCGACTCCCGGCCGAGCGTCGGGATGCCCTAGAGCTCGCCGCGCTGGCCGGCACCGACACCGGGCGGAGGCCCCCAGGGTGGGCGCTGTCGCCACGGGCCGTCCAGACCTACCTCACAGGGTCGGAGACACCCGTGGAGCACGAGGGTGCTGCGGTGACCATCCGGCGCAAGTTCTACGGCGACGATCGCCTGATCCAGCGCGCGATCGTCAGCCTCGCGTCGGATCGAGGACTGCTGCTGATCGGCGAGCCCGGCACGGCCAAGTCCTGGCTCTCGGAGCACCTCGCCGCCGCCATCTCGGGCACCAGCCTCCTGACCATCCAGGGGAGCGCGGGCGTCACCGAGGACCAGATCACCTACGGCTGGAACTACGCCCTGTTGCTCGCCGAGGGGCCCTCCGAGCGGGCTCTGGTCCCCGGTCCGCTGCTTCGGGGCATGCGCGAGGGGCGCCTCGTTCGCTTCGAGGAGATCACACGCGCTCCTCACGAGGTTCAGGACACCCTCCTCTCTGCGCTCTCCGACAAGGTGGTGGTGATTCCCGAGCTCGGTGACGAGCACGGCGTGGTCCTCGCCAAGCCGGGCTTCAACATCATCGCCACGGCGAACACGCGGGACCGTGGCGTCAACGAGATGAGCGCAGCCCTCAAGCGCCGCTTCAACTTCGAGACGGTGATGCCCCTGACCGATCTCGATCAGGAGGTGGCCATCGTCCGGGATCAGGTCGGGCAGCTCGTCGCAGACGAGGGAATCACCCCGGTGATCGGTGAAGACGTCCTGATGCTGCTGGTCACGACGTTCCAGGAGCTCCGTGCGGGGCGGACGATCGACGGCGTGTCGGTGGACCGGACCGCAGCCGTGATGTCCACGGCCGAGGCCGTCTCGGTGGCGCACCAGGCAGCCCTTCATGCCGCGTACTTCGACGAGGGTGAGGTCACGCCGGAGCACCTCGTCGACCACCTCGCGGGGGCGGCTGTGAAGGACCTGCCCGAGGAGCGTCGCACGCTGCGAAAGTACTGGGAGGTGGCCGTCAAGCCACGCGCGGTGCGTGAGGTCGGACGGTGGCGAGAGCTGTGGGCGGCGCGCCGACTCCTCGAGGACTGAGACCCTCAGAGTCCCCAGGCAGCGAGAACCTCGGCGACCCCGCCTCGTTTCAAAGAGAATTTGCGAGGCCCCTTAAGGATCAAATCATATCATAAAACTTGTTGGGGCGCAATCGTGTGGCTTGTTGCATGCAGGAGTGGGGTGGCGCACAACCTGCTCGGTATTATGGCTCGCATTTTCTTTTGTTGTGTGCATGTGTGCGTGTGTGTGTGCGTGTG